>JANOZG010000336.1:0-29437 GCA_031429275.1 Planctomycetota bacterium | reverse complement strand
CGCAGGACGGGACTCCAGTCCCGTCCAGATAGAAATCGTGTCAGGACGGGTCTGGAGGCCCGTCCTGCGATGCCTTTCACTATCCTCAATCCGTGAATCTTGTACAAATCTTTAACAAAGACCAGACAACGGCGAACCACTACGGCGCTCTTTTCGAATGTTTCCGTGAACCTCGCCAGACGAATGTACAGAATTCTGAGCCTGCCCATGAATTTTCAAAACATCTTCGCATCGCTCGAACTGCCGCTGCTGAAGCGCGAACTGATTGAGAACTCGCACAAGAAGCGAACTTATGTGATTCGCATTCTGGTGGCTTTGATCTTTCTGCTCGTCATGCTGGTGTTCTACAGCGAACAGATCGCACGTCATAAGAATATCCTGCAGGTCATGGGGCAGGGACGTGAGTTGGCCATGGTGTTGTTTGTGTGCAACCTCGTCGCGATCTACGTTTTGCTGCCAGCGATGGCGTGTTCCGCGATTTCGGGCGAAAGAGAAAAACAAACGCTGTCACTGATTCTGATCAGCCGAATTACACCGGGTGGCCTGATTGCGGAAAAGTTTTTGTCGCGACTGGTGCCAATGATCGCGCTGATGCTGATCACACTTCCCATGCTGAGCATTGCTTACATGTTGGGAGGAATGAAATTACAGGCTGTCTTTGCAGCATTGCTGGGATTGTTCACTGCTGCCTTTCAGGTGAATAGTGCGGCGATTATGTGTTCTGCCTTGTTTCGAACCGCGCTGGAGGCCTTTTGGGCAACTTATCTTCTTTTTGCTGTGATGGGCTTGGGCCCGCCGCTGTTGTATGAAATGGGACTTTTGCCGCGAGTGGGCTGGTTTCCAATGGTTGGTTCGGACGTGCTTGCGGTCCCATTCGTTTTGTTTCTAGTGACATCGGCTGAGTCTGTCGGAGGCATGATTGGAATCTGGGAAGTCTTCTTATGTTGCCTGCCGCCTTTGGTGGTTGGAGCAGTGATGCTGGTGATCAGCCGCTTCGCGATTTCGCATGGTCAGCAGGACGCTCCATTTTCGTTTCAGCTGATCACAAAGCTCGCTCGACGCAGCAGTTCATTTGCATTTCAGATTTTTGCATTTCCGTTTCGACTGTTTTGGAGCTTGATCACAGGAACTCAGCTTGAAACGGTGACGGCTTCCGATGACACTCGAACGTCGCGTCCGTTTCCTGTTGATCGCCCTGTTGCATGGCGAGAGCGCCAGATTTCAGCATTGTCCGGCTGGCGGTTGCATGCCGTCTTGTTGGGTGCCATGATTGTGTGCGAGTGGGGCTGGTTCTTTCTGGAAAATGGGCTTCATGGCGATGAGATCTCGGTCATCTTTGATATCGGATTTTTCATCATCAGCCTGCTGATGGTTGTAGGCGTCACGTGTCGCACGTTCTCATCCGAACGAGAACGTCAGACGCTCGACCTGCTGCTGACGACGCCATTGACGAACAAGGAGCTGCTCAAAGAAAAGCTCTCGGCTGCAAATCGAACCATCATGTTTTTGATGTTGCCAATCATGTTTGCTGGATGCACGCATCTTTTAATTGGCGACATGCGATATTTTGACCAAATTCAATTGAACGGCAATTATTATCCTTACCGAGAGGTTCACATCCTCGAAGCGGCGTGGTGGTCTGGTTCAACTCGATATCTGTTCGGCTTGGTGACCCACGCCCTCCTTTACATGTCGCTTGCGAAGTGGATTGCCGCATTTTTCAGTTTGCAACTCAATTCACAAATGAAGGCGATGATCGGCACCATCATCAGCATTCTGGCGTTGTGCATTCTCCCTCCGATGCTCACGGCTCTGCCGATGATATTGACTGGAACAAACCCTGAACAGGGCTTGCAGATTTGGTTCTTGACGACGCCTGCTTTTATTTTTGCCTTTAATGAAATCCATGATTTCAGTGCACTGACTCGCAATGACGGTTGGCCACGGTCAGAGTATTTCACGCTGCTTGCGAACCTGTTTATCTATGGCACCTTGACCCTGATCATGCGAGCGTTTGTCCTGCACCGACTTCCCGCGCTGTTGAATCGCGAGGATAACTCCTGGCATGGTGTGCAAGACCGTGGTGGTCATGAGGTTCCCAGCCTTGCCGATCGCATGGCGGAAATACAGCCGGAATTCTTGAAGCCGTGACTGCGTGAAGACAGGCGACGGCAGCATGGAAAATCCTCATTGGGCCTGAGACTTTAGCCGATTCGACAGCATGAAATCGGCTAGCGCCTCAGGCTCAAGTGTACTCAACGGTAACCACCGCCAAATTCACGCCTTAGTCGTAATCTTACTCTTGATCATAATCGCCACCACTTGAGCCAGCAGTTACGGCACCACGGCAAGCTGCGAATCGATTAAGATTATGATGACGAGTAAGATTAAGAATCGTAATGCGATGCCGAAGTGCGACTATTCAATCCCCTGCGCCGCCAGCCAGCGTTCGGCGTCGAGGGCTGCCATGCAGCCGGTCCCGGCGGCGGAGATGGCCTGGCGGTAATAATCATCAGCAACGTCACCTGCCGCGAAGATGCCATCGACACTGGTGTATGTTCGCTGTGCTTTGGTCCAGACAAGGTAGCCTTTAGGATTTGTCTGAAGCTGACCTTTTAGAAAGTCAGTGTTCGGTGTGTGGCCGATGGCGGCAAAGTAGCCCGTCACTGCCAGATCTTCGGTTTTGGTCGTGTCAACCGTACTTCGAATCCGAACACCCGTCACGCCGCTTTTCTCGTCACCCAGGACTTCGTCGATTCCGGAATTCCATTTGACCTGAATCTTATGATTGGCCAACACTCGTTCGGCCATAATCTTGCTGGCTCGAAACGAATCGCGACGATGGACAATATACACGACTGATGAAAACTTTGTCAGGAACGTCGCTTCTTCCATCGCACTGTCGCCGCCACCAACAACGACAACCGGATGGTTGCGGAATCGCGGAAGAGCACCGTCGCAGACGGCACATGCCGATACGCCCATGTTCTTGAACTTATCTTCGGATTGCAGTCCCAGATAATTCGCTCGAGCACCGGTCGCAATGATGATCGAATGCGATTCGAACTTCTCGCCGCTGAGTGTCGTGAGTACAAACGGTCGCTTTGATGTGTCGATATCGACGATGTCGTCGGTGACGATGCGTGTGCCAAAGTTCGCGGCTTGCTGCCGCATGAGTTCCATCAGTTCAGGGCCGCTCACGCCGTGCTTTCCATGCGGAGCCATGTACTTGCGTTTTGATTCTTCAATCGAAGTGTCAAGGTAACCGGTCATATCGCCGAATGGAAAACCCGGGAAGTTCTCGACTTCTGTTGTCAGTGACAGCTGACCCAATGGCAAAGTGCCCTTCTGTCGATTCTCTTCATTGAACGCGCCTTCGTAGACGACGGGTTTTAGTTCGGCTCGAGCGGCGTAAATTGCGGCGGTCCATCCTGCGGGGCCGGAACCAATGATTGTGACTCGTTCTGTCATGATCTTTGCCTTGTCAACTTTCCATGCAATACATTCATAAGCACTTGGGTTGGAACACTAACGGACGAAAGACAGTCGAGCAATCCTCGGCGGCGAGACATTTTTCCGAACGCCGCCAGTCCCTGCGTTTGACGGCGATTTCCTCGGAATTTGCAATGTCGGGAACGATGCCCGCCACAATCACGAGTTCGACGCAAGTGACTTGAAAAGGGAAGGTTTATCGCATTAACTCTCTGCCTGAGCGTGCCGTCCATGTCTGATTCGGCGATCTTCCCTCTTGAAAGCTCCCGCGAAATGTCCTCACCCACCGCTCCTCGTCTCACCGGTGTCCAATGGCTCGTCTGTACAATCGCTGCCATCGGTTTTGCATTTGACATCTATGAACTGCTGATGCTGCCGCTGATTATCAAGCCGGCCATGGCAACCCTGAGCGCGCCGCTTGTCGAGGAGTTAATCAAAGGCGGGATGGCGAAGCCGGAAGCTATGGCACTTTGGCTGCCAGGTGGCAAGAACTATGTTGACTGGGCTCGAACATTGTTTTTTGTGCCTGCGCTGGTCGGCGGCATCTTTGGTCTGTGGGGCGGCTGGCTGACCGATCGTCTTGGTCGTCGTCGCGTGTTGACGTTCAGTATTCTGCTCTATGCCTTCGGTGCGTTCTCGGCTGGCTTTGTGACGTCGCTGGAAATGTTGCTGGTTTGTCGATGCTGTGTTTTTGTTGGCGTTTGTGTGGAATTCGTAGCGGCAGTGGCATGGCTCGCGGAATTGTTTCCAATCCATGACCAGCGAGAAAAAGTGCTCGGTTGGACTCAGGCCTTTTCGTCACTCGGCGGCTTGATGGTTGCTGGCATGAATATCCTTGCGGGCACTCTGGCTGCGAGCCTGCCGGAAATTGCCGGCGGACATGAGGCGTGGCGATACACACTGATTTCGGGGGTGATTCCAGCGTTGCCGCTTCTTGTGATTCGCCCGTTCCTGCCGGAGTCGCCCGAATGGCAGAAAAAGAAGGACGCTGGCACATTGAAGCGTCCGTCGATTGCCGAGCTCTTCAGTCCGGCGTTGCGAAAGACGACAATCGTCACCACGCTGGTCTTTGCGGCGAGTTATGGTCTGGCATTCGGAGCTATTCAACAGTTGCCGCAGATTATCGGTGCCCGCGCATTGGGGACACCGGTTGAATCGGGACATAAAGAAGTCATCGCTGCTGCCAAAGCCAAAGCTGGCGAACCGGAAGGCAAGAATGCAAAGACCGGCAAACCAGAATACTCGCCGAAGCAGAAAATGGCGGCTGGCAATGAGAGTGATGCGGTTGTTGCAGGAGTCACATTGTGGCAGGAGATGGGTGGATTACTTGGACGGGCGTTGCTCGCTATTCTGGCGATCAGAATCGTCAGCCGCCGAAATCTGTTCCGAGTGTTTCAAATCCCGTCGTTGTTTGTTGTGCCAGCTTTGTTTCTGTGGATTGGAGGCGCATTGCAGTCGGATTCTTTGATGCTGGTGAAGATCGGCATCTTTGTGGCCGGGGTGCTGGTAGTTGGCCAGTTTAGTTTTTGGGGCAATTACATCCCGCTGGTCTTTCCAGTCCATTTGCGTGGGACTGGTGAAAGCTTCGCTGCCAATATCGGTGGCCGAGTCATCGGCACTGCGGCTGCATTCCTGACGATAACGTTTTCGGAATCGGCAACTCCCGATCCAGCTCGCATGGCATTTGTCAGCGCCGTTGTTGCGGGAGCTTATGCGGTTGTCGGTACGATTCTGACCAGCATGTTGCCGGAGCCAAATCCGAATGATGAGTCAGCTCATTAGTTTGTAGGACGGGTCTCCAGACCCGTCCTGACACACAAATGTTTACATAAGGACGGGACCGGAGTCCCGGACTACGTCGTTCCAATTCCTCCAAATAATCTGAAAGCCAATTTATGTCTGATGTCAAAGTCGCTGTTCGAGACAACGGCCCGTTCCTGATCACCGGTCCGGTGACTGTGACTGATGCTGCGGGCAATGTGTTTGATCTGAAAGGCAAAGAGACATTTTCACTTTGTCGCTGCGGTGCTTCTGCCAATCGACCTTTTTGCGACGGTGCTCATAAGACCTGTGGTTTTGAATCGGCCGAACGAGCTGTGAAGGTCTGACGCAATGCGATCTGTGCGTTGCGTTGAACGGCGTTGAACGCAACGTATCAGTTCACTTGGTTCGAGGGGCTCTCTGCTGCTAATCGCAATCGTACTTTTAATCCTCATCGACTGGCGAATGCCGATTGTGATTCAGAAAGTGATTTAGTTTTTGGGGTAAAATCTCCATGAGCCCACCATGCAATGCATTGCATGGCTGGAGCCGACTGTTGCTGCGAAGCAAGCAATACCATTCACGCACACTACTGCGTGCGTCTTCGGTCGGATGCAATGGCTTCAACTTCCGTTTTTCCCAATTGGCCAGAAACCTGAATGCCGTGTTGCGCAAACCACGGGTCCAGTCGCACTGCCAAAGATCTCCAGTGATGGTGCGGTACGGCCGGATAGAGATGATGTTCCAAATGATAGAGATGATCCATCGCGATCAATCGAAACCACCAGCCTCGGAAAAGTCGCGTTTGCGTTAAGGGCGTTTTGCCGTCCGCAAGATGTGGGATATACACCGTGATGAGCGGAAAGATCCAGCTTCCCGCCACCACAAGTGCTGCATAGATTAGTGGAACCCACGTCCACTGGACTGAGAAAGCGGCTGCGGACAGAAGCATGCCGATTCCTAAACCCTCAGCCAGAAGCGTCCAACGATGCTGCGGAAACTTCGACAGAGACCACAGCCATAGACGAAATTGCAGCGTTGGCCCTGACAACACGGTTCGCGGCAGCGTCAAATGCGCAGCAGCACCTTCGATATCCGATTCTTCCAGCAAGTGCTGGTGATGATGAATATGTGACAGACGATAGGCCGTTCCACTGCGGAAAGATAACAACTCAATGAGACTCAGCCAGAAATAGTTCCAGCGTTTGTGTAGTCCCAGTGTCTGATGGACAAGATCGTGTGAGGATGATCCGTATGTCACAAAGCACAGTGTCATGACAGACAGAAGAGCCAACAGCCACAAGCCAAGAACTGCGAAAATGATGTAGCCGAACATGATGATAAATGGCAGGCTGATCGTCAGGATTCGTCGAAAGGGAGAGACATGCAGCAAGTCTCGTCCCAATTCCGCCAGCGTCGGCAAGCGGTCTGGTGCGGGAATCAGCTCTGGCGACTGTGAATCGGCTGACATCATAGAGTGATCGCTTCTCACGAAAACATCGTGCGTCGAGTGAGTACAAGGCCCCCGGCAAAACACATCGCTCCGGCAACAGCCGGAGCCAGATGAATCGGGTCATTATATCCGATTGCTGGATGCACCAGAACCGCGCTACTCCAGCCCACAAACCCACCAACAGCAAGCATCTGCCACATTGCACGCGATGGTCGCCCAAACCAGATGCAGGCAAACGTCAGAATGCCAACGGTCGTCACCGCACCACCAAATCCTGCGCGATCATGGGCAATCAACGGGATCAGACGTGGATTGATGGAATGGAGTTGCTCCCGATCGACTCCCATGAAAACCAGGTCCGTCGGCACGAATACACTGGTCATGCCGAGGAACTGGATCGTCAATCCGGCACCGATCATCCCGCACGCTGAGAATAGAAGACATATTCTCCCCCATCGTGCGATGCCTTTCCACTGGCCGGCGTGTTGAGAATGTAGCATGGAAAAATGCGCTGCGGTGCCGAGTGAGGCCTCTCGCTTTGGTCGCTGCATCCACAGACCAGAGGCGAAGAGCGGCAGCAAAAGCAAAGTCGCAGCGCCGTGCCACGTATCGAGGTATCCATATCCCAGATAGGTCAGAAAGCTGCCAAAACCAGCGAAACCACTGGCAAGCAGAGTCCACCATGCCCAGTGTTCTCCGTCTCGCAAAGGGAATTCTGCGAGCCACATGTAAAGCACTGCGATCGCTACGAGTGATCCGCCAAAGCTGATTCGATCATGGATCATGAAGTGCACAATACGGCACTCATTGATACTGCAAAGCGCCTCGGGCTGCATTTGCAGAAACGCCACATCGTGCGGCAAAAAGTGTCCCGTGACCGATTGGAAAATTGCGAACAACCCTGCGAGCCCAAGACAAATCCCGCAGAGACTTATCAGTGACCTTCCATCGCCGACGAATGCGTCGATAAGTCCTCGGTCGTGCGGGGGCATTGAAACTCCTCAATTACGTGGTATTTGCCAGGGTCGTGGCGTTATTCCTCAAGCACTTAACCCGTTGGATGGACCTCATTCTAACAACCGGTTTCCCGCCATTTTTATGCTACGGCGTGCGTTTTCGCCCCGATGGAATTGGCAAAAGTGCCGGTTCATGATTCTGACTGGTTCCTTTTTTCTGACCGTTGCCTGCAGCAGCTTCCGGTGGCGGGCCTTCGGAGTCTTCTCCGAAAAGTGCCGCGTTCCAGTTCGTTGACAGAAGCAAGTCGAAGCCAGGGTTTTGTTCTTTCACCTGACACGAACACGCGCCACACAGGAACTCGGTAAGATCATGCACCAATTCGGCGCTGAGCTGCGTGGAAGGGATGACTTCCAGCGCGCGACCGCGGCCAAATACCGGGATAATGAGCGGCTCACCAGCGGCGAAGGCTTCGGCCTGGAAACCAGTGAGCTGGCGGATCAGATATTGTTCCCGAGGATCGTCAGCTGACATTTCAAGCACTGAAAACTGTAACAGCAGCGGGACTTCAGAATACAGTTCCGACCCAGGGAGGCCGATACCCTCCGGCAATTCGATTCTGTTCGGAAGTTCATGGCATTGCTGCTGGAGCAGTTCATGCACTGCTGCTGTTTTTCGGTGATCAGTGGATTTTAGAATCAGCCACACGACGGCATCACCGGACTGAAGCCGCTTAGTCAGCTCCGCCCGAATCGGCGATTCAATCAACCCGCCGGTTTTAGCCTCCTGCAATGAACCATGCCAATGATTGATTGTCATGCCTCGACCCTTCAATGATCGAGCCACCAGCATTGGCAGTCGTGAATCTGTTTTCTCTTTCACCGACTGCCAGAGATCGTTGAGTTCCTGATCCGTGTTGTTGCTCAGATCACAGCGAATCACATTCAGATTGGCATCGCCCTCTTTTGCCAGCGACGCCGATTCCAGATCGCCTACCGTCTTTTCGTCATCTGCGGACATTGAGCCTTTGTGAAACACGATGACTTCGCACGAATCCGGTTTCCAGCGTTCCAGAGCAAATCGAAACACCGGAATATTACACGCCGCCGCCACAGCACTGCAGATGATGATCGAAGTGCTGATTCGTAAGATTTGACGCATAGTCGCAGACGTGCCTGAACTCAAAGAATGCATTGCGGTTCCGTGGTTAAAAATTCAGCAAGCAGTGCCGCGAGCCATTCATTCGGGAGCATTTGTTGATTCTGATTCTGGCTCATCGAAATTAATCCTGGCGTAAATCTCCGACAACTTAATCCTGCAGGAAATTGAATCGAGGACCAGCGTTTCGTCGAGCGTTCGGTAGTCGAGCAACGCCCATTGGCCTTCTGCATTGCGAGTAAATCTCTCCACCATCACGTGATCCTGCGAAATCAAAACGTATTCGCGCAATGATTCGATCGCTCGATAGTGTTCAAATTTCTTGCTACGGTCCCACAATTCTGTTGACGGTGAAAGTACTTCGACGATCACTTTCGGATTCAGCAGCGTGTCCACATGCTTGTCTTCGAACCGCGGCTGATCGCATGTTGCAACAACATCCGGATAAGTGTAGAGACCCGTTTTGTTAACCTTGACTCGCATGTCGGACTGGTAAACTTCGCACGGTCGATCATCAAATTGTTCACTGATTCTTCGACTCACATTGCTGGCAATCAGGTTGTGCTTTCGGCTCGCCCCAACCATGCCGAACATTTCGCCGCGAAAAAACTCGCTGCGAAACTCCGCGCATCGTTCGATCGCAAGGTATTGCTCCGGCGTGTATCGTGGTTTAGGTGCTGTGGACATAGATTAAACTGGTGAGGAACGTGAATTCAAAGAAAGAGGCTGAAGTACATGGCGGGCTGACGCCCAACCGCTCGCCGCCGCCCATATTACGACTGACGACAGCAAGTCTCCCTCACTGTTTTCCAAAACACATGACTTTCCCATCCAGCGTCGTCAGAAACAGTTGACCGTTTGCACCCGCCAGACCATCCCATGATGGCAGCGTGTCGAGTTCTACCGTGTGTTCGATCTCACCGGTTTCGGTGTTCACGGTCAGCAGCTTTGCACCCTGAACACCGTTCATCGCAGCGTCCTGTTCGCTGAGGAGCTTTTGAACTTCTGCATCCTTCTCGGAAATCTTCTGGAACGTTGCTTCTTCATCAATGATGTCCGGTGGCCCGACGATGTACAAATGAAATCCGGCCATCACCATCGCTCGCACGTAAATTGGCACGTCGGTAGTCCACTTTGGTTCCACGATGCTGTTCTTTGGTTCGCCAGCCGGTTTGGCTTTGACGGTTGTATCACCGTCGTCATCATTTGCGGCCTTGGCTTTTGCCTTCCTGCCTTTGCCTCCGGCTACGCTGTTCGCTCCGCCTTTGCCAGAAAACTGAACGGCTTGCCCGATCTTACCGGCAACAATCTTGCCGCCATTCAGCGTTCCGTTGTTTCGTTGCAGCGACATGTCTCGAGCTGTTCCGTCATCGAAACTGACGACCAGAACGGGATCAGCAGCCAGCTCGGAGTCGTCCTTGAAACGTTCGGCCACCGCAACATCATCAGTTGCGTTGAAGTACAAACGAACTTCATCAATGATGCCGACAAATTGAGACGGTGACGTGTACTCACCCACAGATCCGCCCTCGTCCGCACCGATCTCCAGCAATTGAGCCGGATCTTTGGTCAGCAGCGATGGAGCCTTACCTTCACCGACGCGTTCGCCATCGACATACAGACGCATCTCCTTTTCTTCAGTCAGCACACCGACGATATGATGCCATCCACCAACGATACGCTTTGATCCGGAAACAGTCGCCAGTTCTCCCGCCGCGCGAACGTGGAATGTTGGCTTACCGGTTTCCATGGTCAAAGCGAATCCTTCAGCCGGACCACCGCGCGATACAATCACCCCGTTCGGATTTGTGGTGGTCATCCACGCCTCGACAGTGATTGCTTTGCCTTCGGGATTCAGGCTGGGACTCTTTGGAAACTGCACGAACGAAACAGGGGCAGCCGTTCCGCCACCCTTCGCTTGCTGACCAAATCCCTCTGGGATTTCTGGTGGTTCCGGTGAGGCTGCGAAGAGTTGGCGTTCCATCGTCGTGGTCCAGCGGAAGTATTCGGGCTTGCGTCCGTAGCCAAAAGTGTAACCTCCGCCGTTCACCATGATATCACCCGACGGAGCGAACCGGCCTGCCTGGAAATATCCGCCGTGCCCGCCAGCAAAGCTTCGTCCCATCACCCAGTACGAACGATGGAACCAGCTGTCATCCAGAAATCCCATCGGAGCGAACAGATGCACGCCCTCTCCGCGTTGAGCTGATCCTTGTTTCACAAAGTCTCCGGAAATCGGGCCGATCTCCAGGCGGTTGCCTTCGAGATCAAATTTCTGTGACCGCATGTAAACAAACTTATCATCGGCGCTCAGAATATCCGGCAGGCCCACCGGCATTTGCAGAATCTGCAGTTTCTCCTGCATGTTGTTTCCGGTCTCCGGGTTGGTTTCGTCCATGATCGTCTCGGACAATTTCTTGCCGGAATCCAAATCCAGCCGCACGAGCCGCAGGCCACCATCGAGGAAATTTGAACGCCCGGCCACAGCCCAAACGACATTGTTCTTGATCAATACGCTGCCGTGAACTGGCCATAGAGATTCCAGTTGTTCAAACGCCATCGCGCGACGATCCAGCGGAGCAACTCGATATCGCCAGACCAACTGTCCATCATCGGCCTTGAGGCAATACACGGAACCATCGGTGCAACCGAAGAGCAAGCGGCCTTGTTCAACCGTCGGCGGCGAATCGATCCTCGCGCCAGCCGTGAATGTCCATGCATCTTTGCCGGACTCTTGATCAAGGGCGTGCAGCGTGTGAGCATCGATCTGCGCGACGTATACCAAACCTTTCGCGATGACTGGTGAAGTTAATCTGCCGCCAATCGACGTCGTCCATTGCGTTGCCACGTCTTTCGGAATGTCCTGTCGGGACGCGCCGCTGCGTTTCTGATCGTGGCGGAACGTCGGCCAGTCGTCATTGCCATCGAATTCCGTCACCGCAGCCAGCGGAGTTCCAAACGCCGGGCCAGCAACCAATCGTCCCTCTTCCGCCACCTTGCCTGGAATCGGTCGCGTTGGTGCCATCGGAGCCAGAGCATTGAAGCCATAAAGTTTGGCTTCCGGATAACACGCACAGTCGTGAGGCGGCGTATAGGTCAGACCGTTGCACGGCATCACGCCATACAGACAACCGCCGCGAACCCAATGGTTGATGTCCCAGTGTTCTTTTTTGAAGTCGACAAATTCAACGCCGGTGCGGGATGGAATCAGGAAGTTATCTGTCGCTTTTGCGATGTAACAGCGATGATGAAACCAGTAAGTATCGACGTCCGGAGCGAACTCCTTCTTCACTTCGCCTGTTCGAGGATCACGGCCTTTGAACACGCCCGTGTCTTTGCCCTGCGTCGTCGGAGCGCACCAGACCAGTCCGTCGACGACCATCAAATCCTGTGGAGACTGATAGCCAGAGTTTGGATGCTCAGCGGTCCACAGTTCTTTGCCGGTTGCCGTATCGACGCTGATCATGTGACCGTCGCCGCCGGCGTAAAGTACGACGTCTTTATTCACGACCATTCGCGGTCCAAAGTTGAATGTGAACTGCTTGCGGCGCGTAACGGGTTCCGTTGTCCACGCTAACTCGCCGGATTTCTGATGGATCGCGTTCAGGCTTTCGCCATCGTGGAAGTAGACGTTGTTTTCATCGGCCGACAATGTCAGCGGTGAAATGCGAGTCTGTTTCGCCCACAATTGTTTGCCGGTCGCCGCTTCAAACGCCATGACGACGCGAGGTTCTTCGTTCCAGAAGAATTCCTGATTGACTTTGCCCTGATCGCCGACGCGACCATTCGCCGGAGCGTAATCGGCAAGTTCCGCTTTGCCCTTGCGTACCACGACGAACAACAGGCCGTTCGTGTGAATGATCTCTTCGGTCGCGGCTGTGCCTTCGTAGGTTCGCAGATTTTTTCCAGTCGCTGCATCGAGAGCGACCATCGGAGCGTCGAAACTGAGCGTTGTGAAGACTTCGTTGTCAGTCGACACCAGTCGCCGCGTCAGTTGAGTCGGCCCGCTCTTCAATGGCCACAGGTGATTTTGCCATTCCGTGATATCACGCTTCCACAGAATGGTACCGTTGAATGCATCGCGTGCGATGAGTTTCCACTTTGACGGCAATTGAATCGAGATGCGACTGCCTTCGTCCATGATGTAGAACATGCGACCGTTTGTGGACACCAGCGCGCTCATGCTGGCCATGCGGTCATGATGCCGCGACCAGCGGGGACTGCCAACCCATTGCAGATGTCGCGGCGACCCCACGACATCATCATGCGCGACCGTATTGCCGGTCGCATCGTGGAGATAGTGAGACCAATCGTCGATATTCGTAGGACGCGGTTTGACGGTCTTCGTCCATGTGCCGCTGGCATCTTTCTTCAATGCCACGCCGTTCGGGACGAGGACTCGCAGAATCTCGTCGTCCATGACTTCACCCTGATCTTCAATCACGATCAGGTTCACAAGGTTATCGATGTATGGCAATTCCTTCCCGGAAAACTCGACGACAGAAACATCGCCGTATTTTCCTGCGGCATGAATCGCCTTTCGCGCGGCATTCAGCTTCGCAGTATCAAATGCCAGGCCATGCACCTGAATCGAAAGAGTCGTCTGCAACGCCGCCGTGAGTTCGCTGTCAGCAACGCCAAGATGCACCACGAAGCCACCCGTCACATTGGCGGTGTTCAGGATTCTTGTTGCGTCTTCACTCACATCAGCTTGAGATGCCGTGACAAATGCCATAGCGACAATCAACGCAATTGATCGAATCAGGAACTGAAAAGACATTTCGTGCACTCCGAAAGCGACAATCGTAGAACGGGACTCCAGTGCCGTCCTGAACGTTTCGAAAACTCCAGAACGGATCCGGAAACCCTTCCAATGACTGCGAAACGATCTGTATTGTAATCAACTTCTGCGAAGTTTCGTGAGCAGGCGATCCAGCTGATTCGCAAAATCCTGTTTGTTTCTGGCGCTGTAGGGAGCTGGGCCGCCGGTTTCCAGTCCGGTGCCTCGCAGTTCGTCCATCAGGTTTCTGGCAGCCAGTCGAGATCCGACGTTATCAGCGTTTAGTTCCTCGCCGCGCGGATCGAGCACCGTTGCTCCGCGAGCGACGGCGTTGGCGGCTAGAGGAATATCCGCTGAAATGACCAAATCTCCGGCGATCAGCAGTTCTACGATGCGTCGATCAGCGACGTCTGCTCCGGCTTTGACAAGTTCAAAGTGAATCAGATCCGACTTCGGAACGTACATCATTTGATTGGCTACAAAGTTCAGGTGAATCTGTAATCGCTTGCTGACTTTGTACAGGATTTCCTTGGCTTCAACCGGACATGCGTCCGCATCGATCCAGATCTGCATGGGAATAGACTTTCTGAATGACGCCAAATACGTCACGATACGTGTTGATGAAATCATTGGTGTACCTGTGGGCTTACGCCACACCGCTCACCGAAATGAGTTTTAGTTCCTTCAGGAGGAATCGTCGTGCTGAAATCTGTAACGTGGCTGGCTTCTTATGCTGTGATCATAAACCTTGTTTGCCAAACTGCAATCGGCGACGACTGGACTCAGTTTCTTGGCCCGCTGCGAAATGGAACATCCGCCGAGAAAAATCTGATCGACAAATGGCCAGCCAGCGGACCAGCAATCGCCTGGAGAACTCCGCTGGGTGTCAGCATGTCGGGAGTCGCCGTGGCGAACGGCGCTGCGTTTACGATGTTTCAGGACGAGACCTCACAATTCGTCGTGTGTCTGAAGACTGCCGATGGAAAACAACGCTGGCGAACGCCTGTTGCTCCGATGTTTGAAAATGCGATGGGGCATGGGCCTCGCGCGACGCCGACTGCTGCTGCTGATGGACACGTCTTCGCATTCACCGGCGAAGGCATTTTGGCGGCTTTGAAACTGGATGATGGCAAACTGTTGTGGTCAGTTGATGTGCCAAAGTTGCTCAACGGCAAACCAAACGAATATGGAGTATCGTGTTCTCCGCTGGCGACTGATGGTCTTGTCGTCGTGCATTCGGGAACCAACTCAGCTGCCGTCGCTGCCTTCAAAATCGCCGACGGGAAATTGGCATGGCAGGCTGGCAAGGGCAATGCAGGATATTCGTCGCCGGTCATGATGACGCTTGAAGGAACGCCTCAAATTGTTTCACTGACGGCAGCCGGTGCGATTGGGATTGAGCCAGCATCTGGCAAACAACTCTGGTCATTTCCGTATCCCACCGAATATGACTGCAACACAGCCTCACCCGTGCAACTGGACGATCAGCATGTTCTGATTTCTGCCGGTGAAAACCATGGCTCTGTGATTCTTGCTTTGCAGACCGGTAAGAATGGCATGACGGCAGAAAGCGTCTGGTCATCTCTCGGCAAAGACAGTCAACTACGAGCTGAATGGCAAACGCCGGTAATTCAAGACGGGCACATCTATGGTCTCGACAATCAAGGCAGCGCCGGGCCAATCACGAGTCTCGTCTGCATTCGGCTTAAAGACCATAAGACGATGTGGCAGAAGAGTCGCTTCGGCAAGAGTAATTTGATTCTGGCCGACGGCAAATTGTTTCTCACCACAATGGAAGGCGAGGTTGTCATCGTCGAAGCCAGCCCAAAGGAATTCCACGAACTCGGGCGAGCCACAATTATGGAAACAACTCGCCAGGCTCCGGCACTTGCGAATGGCCACTTGTTCGTTCGCGACGACAACGATGTGATCTGTATCGACGTGACGGCGAAGTAGCAGGCCGGATTTTTCGATTTCGTTTTGACACCTACGACAGTTGTCGTATAACCTAATGTACGACGATTGTCGTATGATGAAGGTCGTAGAACGGATGAGCTCGAATGAATCCGGCGACTTTGCGTTTGAGAGACTGTTTGAAGGCTTTTATTTGATCAAAGTGACTGCTGACGGATATGAAGCGACGACGACCGAACCGCAACCTGCGGGCACAACCGATCTGCGTGTGATCCTGAAACCCAAAGCTTAACCGGATCAGGCCAATGTTCCGGCGGTGAAGTCGATCTTTCGCACAGTGACACATCAAGCTCAGCCGGTGGCAAACGCGAAAACTGGACTGCTGGCATGGAGTGTTTCGAACGGCGGCTATCGAACCCCCGAGCCATTCGTGGCCACGGCAACAACTGACGATGACGGGCGATACGTCCTCCTGAATTGAAGGCACAGATTCAGGCGGGTCAGATCAAATTCAAGGGCATATACGAACTGACCGGTGACGAACTCAAGATCTGTTTTCGCGAATTATCCGGAGTGGACTCCACATCAAAATGCCCGACGGAGTTTTCTGCAGACGAGCAGTCGGAGCGGACGTTGTTTGTCTTCAAACGAAAGATGGGAAAGCAGTAAATGCTGGCGCAGAGAATGTCTCAAGGTCCGACTGATCCTTGAAGGAAGAGCAGAGTGCGACGTGCTGCTCGCTTGGCAGCACTGTCGAGAGTGTGAGTATTCCTGCTCGGCACTGACAAACGAGGCGACCTACCCCAACCGCTGCCGTTCAATTGACTCTGCAATTTGTTCCACGATGCCCGTCACGAATCGATCCAGATTGCTGGCGGCGTGGTTAGTGCGTTCGCGCCATTGATTCATGATGGCGAGTTTTCGCAGGCCTTTAACGATGACTCCCAGTGCCGAACCAAAAGCGCGGCTGGTGGGATGGAAGATCATGGACGCTGCTTGCTCGGGGATTTCTTCGTCGATCATTCTCTGGGCCACTCAATAATGCGCACTCAACAATGTGCTGGCCAATGCAAATGTTTGAGGTTACAATGATCAGTCGCAAAACCTTCAGCGGGAATTCAAATGACACAGACTGTAACAATTCAATTGCCAGACGACCTGATGTCGATTGCCCAGGCAGAGGCGGAGCGAAGTGCCAGGCCACTGGACGCTATCCTGGTTCAATGGATCGAGCGAGGTGGCGGCGAAGAACTTGACCTGCTCTCCGATCAGGAACTGCTTGCCGTTTGCGACAGCACGATGGACGTCGTTTCGCAAAAAAGCCTCAGCGACCTGCAGGCAAAAACCAGAGAAGGAAATCTCAGTGCTCCTGAACGGATGCGGATGCAGGAACTGCTGAACGTCTACCAGCGTGGCCTGCTTCGCAAAGCAAAGGCATTGAAAGTTGCTTATGGCCGTGGCCTGCGTACAAGCTTGAATTGAGATGGTACGCAAACGACTCACGGCAGAAGCCGATCAGAAACTTCGCGCCGAAGCCGGACATCGTTGCGGATACTGCCTGAGTCCGCAGCATCTCGTATTCGCGACGCTTGAGATCGAGCACTTGTTACCCAAAGCTCGTGGTGGCACGGACGACGTCTCAAACCTTTGGCTTTGCTGTTCCATTTGCAACGGACATAAGAGCGATAAAGTTGATGGATTTGATGAGGCTTCAGGCCAGGTGTGCCCGCTCTTCAATCCACGACTTGATTCCTGGCAAGAACATTTTGCATGGTCATCGGATGGCTTGAGGATTATTGGCCGCACTGCCGTTGGGCGAGTCACCGTTGCCGCTCTGAAACTTGACAGCGACCCAATTGCCATTGAGGTGCGAAGTTACTGGGTCGCTGCTGGATGGCATCCGCCGCATGATTGATGGCCGTGTCTTTGATCGCTTTGACTGCGAGAGTTTGATGAGCTACCCCAAACGCTGACGCTCAATCGATTCTGCAATCTGCTCCGCGATGCCGGTCACGAAGCGATCCAAATGGCTCGCGGCGTGGTTAGTGCGTTCGCGCCATTGGTTCATGATCGCAAATTTCCGAAGACCCTTGACGATGACTCCCAGCGCCGAACCGATCGCGCGGCTGGTGGGGTGGAAGATCATCGACGCAGCTTGCTCGGGGATCTCTTCGTCGAGGGAATCCACGGCCACCCGAATCGCAAGAAAGCGGATGGCGCGTTCCTGGCAAACCTGAGCGACGGCAAGGCTGCCGGTGTCAGCGGCGAGGCCCGGGAATCGATCGCAAATCGACTGTTTTTCGACGGGCGTCACGGGATGCGAATCGGCTACGATCAACTTACCAACGTGGATACGTTTGCGGGCCGGAATGTTACACTTGATCGGCATGCTGTTGACATGCGTGTCACTGATTTCATTTGCAACGACGATATCGCCAGGCTGCACATCTTCGGACAATGACGAGCTGAATCCGACGGAGAGAATCCAGGCTGGACGATGCTCGGCGATCAGCAGTTCGGTTGCGGCGCGATGGGCGGCGAATCCTTCGTCCGCTTCCACAACAACAATGCGAGTGGAGTCGCCAAGAAACCCGCCCCGCACCTTTATCTTCTTTTCTGTATAACTTCGCGTGCGGTCGAGTCGTTTCAAAAACGGCTTCACTTCGCCTTTGTGAGTGCAGATGATTCCGATATCAGCGGAAGAACGGTCTGGAACCGTTTCTTCCGTCGTCGGTTTCTGTTTTGTGTCTTTGCCGGAATCACTCACGCTGATGCCTCAAAATCCTTCATGAACTGCACAAGCGCGTCCACGCCTTCTGGCGGAAATGCGTTGTAGATACTGGCTCGCATCCCGCCGACGCTGCGATGCCCTTTGAGTCCGCTGAAGCCTTTTGCTTCAGCGGCTTTCACAAAGGCATTGTCTTTGTCTTCGTTGCCAGTGACGAATGTGACATTCATCAGTGATCCGCTGCCAGGCTTCGCTGTCGATTTGAAGAAAGTGCTTTGTTTCAGGTAGTCGTACAGCTTCGCAGCCTTGGCCTTGTTGCGTGTTTCCATCGCGGCCAGGCCACCGTTGGATTTGATCCAGCGGAAGACCAGCATCATCAGATAGATGCCGAATGTCGGCGGCGTGTTATACATGGATTCATTTTCGGCATGAGTCCGGTACTGCAGCATCGTCGCAAGATCTTTATTGCCAGCTTCGAGCAGATCTTTGCGAATGATGACCAACGTGACTCCGCTGGGGCCAAGATTCTTCTGCGCGCCTGCGTAGATCAGACCGTACTTGCGAATATCAATCGGGCGACTGAAGATATCGCTGCTGGCATCACAGACCAAAAACGCAGAACTCGGCATGCCCATTGGTTCGCTGACAAACTGCGTGCCGAAGATTGTGTTGTTGGAAGTGAAGTGGACATACACAGGATTGTCACTGTATGTGCAACCTTCTGGAATGTAATTGAAGTTCGCATCCTTGCTTGTGCAGGCGACGTGGGTCTTGCCGATGAATTTCGCTTCCTTCAGAGCTTTCTCCGCCCATACACCGGTAATCAGGTAATCGGCCGTGCGGTCAGCGGGGAGCAAGTTTTGCGGCACCATCGAAAACTGCAGCGATGCTCCACCTTGCAAAAACAACACGGCGTAGTCGTCCGGAATGCCAGCGAGTTCGCGACAAAGCGATTCGGCCTCAGCGGCGACGGCCATGAACGGCTTGCCACGGTGCGAATGCTCACAGATGCCAATGCCGGTTGTACCCAACGACAGCAGGTTTTCGCGAGCTTCTTCAAGGACGGTTTCGGGAAGTACGGCCGGACCGGCAGAGAAATTCCAGATGCGACGAGTCATCGCGGTTTCAGCTTTCATGAGAGTGTTTGGGAGAATGCTATGGCAGCCCGTTTTGGATTCAAATCAAGCAGAATTCTAGGGCCTTGTGACGTTCCTCACAAATCCGGTTGCAACGTTGACCCGCTGTCAGGAAATTGGTGCGTGAGAATTCTGCAATTTGCCTGATTTTTGGGGCGATCAGCGAGCCACTGGAACCTTTGTAGAAGGTGGCAAACTGTTGGGCTGAACCATACCGCATCGAAGCAAAATCTGTTAGTATCCGCCGTCCTCAAAATAAGATCTTCCAGGTAACGTTTCGCCGGATTCGTGTGAGTTCGGTTTGTCGGGTCGCAGCAGAATTCAGCCGCTTCGCCGTCGCCAGGTGAATTTGATTTCCGGAACAGGGTTACACATGCAGCTGTCTTGTAATCGAGCATTGTTTTCTTCCGCGTTTTCCATTGCCGCCTCCGCCGTTCCTTCGCGAACTCCCAAAGACATCCTTCGAAATGTCTTCATGTCCGTTACTGGTTCCGGTGTAGAACTCGTTGGGACTGATCAGGAAATGGCCATTCGTTACGCTGTCAGCGGCGTGACGACGAGTTCTACAGGCGACGCATTGCTGCCGACTCAGCGTATGTCTTCCATTCTTCGCGAATTGCAGGATGAGAAGTTAGAGCTGGTTATTGACGAGCAAAATATCACACTAAAGGCGGCGTCTGCGAAGTTTCGGCTCACGTCCGAAGATCCGCAGGAATATCCTCCTGTTCCTCAATTCAGCGACGAGGACTATTTCCGCGTGCCAGCGCCCGTGTTTCGTCAGATGATTCGCCGCACAACGTTTGCGACCGACACGGAAAGCACTCGTTATGCTCTGGGTGGCCTGCTGTTGGAGTTCAATGAGGGCATGGTAACACTTGCCGCAACCGACAGTCGTCGTCTGGCCGTTGCAACGGCGGCCTGCGAAAAGCATGGGGCACCTGAGGCTCCCGCCAAGGCGACGGTTGTGCCCACGAAAGCCATGTCACTGCTCGAGCGATCGATTGATCCGCAGGCAGAATTTGTAGACATCGCCGTACATGAAAATGATGTCATGATGCGATCCGGCGCCTGCGTTGTTTACAGCCGTCTGGTCGAAGGTCGCTTTCCACGTTATCGCGACGTGATTCCACGCAGCGGCAATGTGGATATCGGACTGCCTGTCGGTCCATTCTTTGCCGCCGTGCGTCAGTCGCAGATTATTACCGACGAAGAAAGTCGCGGAGTAGATTTCAGCTTTGGCGGTTCCATGTTGACGCTCAGCAGTCAGGCGAGTGCGATCGGGGAATCCAAGATTGAACTTCCTATCGAATACGATCACGATGAAATCAAGATCACTTTTGATCCAAAGTACGTCGCTGATTTTCTGAAAGTGCTGGGTCCGGAGTCGCTGGTGAATCTGCAATTGACGGACTCCGACACTGCGGCTGTTTTTCGAGTCGAAGACTCCTACACCTACGTCATTATGCCGCTGGCGCAGGATCGGTAAATCGTCGAGTTGCGTTGTCAGTGTTTAGCGAGAGATGAAAGGGAGTTCGATCATGTCTGACGAAGGTCTTTCCTCGCCATCATCGCTGAAGTTTTCGCTGAAAAACCTGATTCGCCGTAAAGGACTCGCCAATCGATCGGCAGCGGAATCTCTGAATGCTGAATGGAGTCGTATCGTTGGCCCGAAAATTGGACAACGCAGCACTGCACGACGTATCAAGGATGGTGTTCTGGAAATTGTCGTTACGAATAGTGCGGCCATGGAAGAACTTCGCAGTTATCTGCATGAAAACGTGCTCGCACAAATGCAGTCCAGCCTGCCCGAATCGAATATTCGATCGATCCGCTACGTGCGGTCAAGATGATCGTGGCCGTCTGGGAATTTCAAATTTCAAATTTGAATCTGTTTCTGGTTGAACTGAAGAAAGTACAAAAATCGTGTCTGAAGCGACTCCTGAAAAATCGTACGATGGCTCCGACATTCAGCATCTGAAAGGAATTGAGGGCATTCGCACGCGTCCTGCAATGTACATTGGCGACACCGGAGCTCCTGGTCTGCATCATCTGGTCTATGAAGTTGTGGACAACAGCATCGACGAAGCCGTTAATGGTTTTGCCTCAGAAGTCACCGTGCAGATCAATGTTGATGAAAGCATTTCCATCGTGGACAACGGTCGCGGTATTCCCGTCGACGCCGTTAAAGGCGACGGTCGTCCTGCTCTGGAAGTTGTACTCACGGAAATTCACGCTGGTGGAAAGTTCAACCGTGAAAGCGGCTACAAGGTCGGTACCGGCGGATTGCACGGAGTTGGTATTACCGCTGTGAATGCGCTAAGTGCCTGGCTGACGGCAGAAGTTCGTCGTGGCGGTCAGACGTATGTCATGGATTTTGAAAAAGGTCGCCGCACTTCTGACTTGCGTCAGCTTGGACGAGCGGACGACACTGGAACACGGCTCACGTTCCTTCCAGATCCAACCATCTTCTCCGAAACCAAATTCTCTCTCGACACACTCACGCGCCGCATGCGAGAACTTGCGTTTCTCACACCGGGAATCCGTATTACGTTGCGTGACGAACGTGCGGATCGGACGGAATCATTTCACTTCGAAGACGGACTGGTCGAATTTGTGAAGTATCTCAACCGCACGCAAACGCCACTGACGTCCGATGTGTTTCGCGTCATGGCTGAACAGGATGACGTCGTCGTGGAAGTCGCGTTTCAGTACAACGACGGCTACACCGAAAATGTGATGGCCTATGCTAATAATATCTACAACCCGGATGGCGGGACTCACTTAAGCGGCTTTCGTTCCGCTCTCACGCGCACAATGAACAACTACGCCAAAGGCGGCAACCTGTTCAAAGACGTCACGCCTGTTGGCGAAGACTTCCGTGAAGGTTTGACAGCCATTGTTTCGGTCCGCGTGCCTGATCCAAAATTCACTTCACAGAACAAAGTGAAGCTGACCAACGGTGAAGTTGACGCCGCTGTTCAAACTGTCGTTAACGAAGGGTTCACAAAGTATCTGGAAGAGAATCCGCCGATCGCAAAGAAGCTGATCGCCAAAGCCGTCATGGCTGCGGAAGCTCGCGAAGCTGCACGCAAATCCCGAGACATGGTCCGCCGCAAAGGCGCGCTGACGACTGGTGGTCTGCCGGAAAAACTTCGCGATTGCCGCAGTCGTGATCTTGAATCGACGGAACTCTATCTCGTCGAAGGGGACTCGGCGGGTGGATCTGCTGACACTGGTCGCGACTCAAACATTCAGGCCATTCTTCCGCTGCGAGGTAAAATTCTGAACGTCGAAAAGGCACAGCTCGTCAAAGTGCTCGACAACGCAGAAATCAGCAATCTCTTTCGAGGCATCGGTTTGTCACCCGCTGGTATCGAAGAAGAAATGGATATCAGTAAACGTCGCTACGGCAAGATCATCGTCATGACCGACGCCGACGTGGACGGCAGCCATATTCGCACGCTGCTGCTGACTTTCCTGTTCCGCCATATGCGAGACTTAGTTGTGGGCGGACACATTTATATTGCTCAACCGCCGTTGTATCGCGTTATCCAGCGCAAGCAGGTGCGGTACGTGCAGACGCATCAGGCGATGATGTCAGAACTCATCAGTCTCGGCACGAACGGCACGCGATTGACCGTCAAGGCTGACAGCACTGTTTTCACCGGCGAAAACCTGCAAAAGATCGTCGATCTCGCAATGCAGATGGAACAGCCACTCGAATTGCTTGAACGTCGTGGCATCGATATTCGATACCTCATCAGATTCACAGCGGGTGAAAAGTCGCGACTGCCGCGTTATCGAGTTCTCTATGCGGAATCAGAAAAATGGTTCATGGAACGTGATGATGCCGACGCATTCCTGAAATCCCTTCAGCCGGTCGTTCCCGAAAATATAGACACAGCGGCAGCAGTCGAACCAGGTGAACCTGCCGCACCCCGAGAGAAGATTGCTCAGCTGGTTGATTTGCATGAGATCAAGACTCTGAATGACGTATTCGCGCAATTGAAAGATTACGGATTCTTCGTTGCAGATTATGCTCCAGCCGGACTTCGTAATGCCGAACCTATTTATCCATTTGTGCTCGAACGTGACGACGACCGAGTGCCGCTGACCAATCTGCGGGACTTGCTCGTTGAACTGCGTCAGATGGGCGAAAAAGGCCTGACGCTGACTCGCTTCAAGGGTCTGGGCGAAATGAATTCCGAAGAACTGTGGGACACCAGCATGGACCCGGAAAAACGTACGCTGCTTCAGGTTCGCATGGAAGACGCCGCCGCTGCTGATGAAATTTTCCGAGTCCTCATGGGTGACGCTGTGGAACCTCGCCGCGAATTCATTGAGAAGCACGCGCTGGACGTCAAGGAACTCGATATTTGATTTCGGTGCAAGGATGGAACACCAGTCCCGTTTTGCCAACCGTTGAAAGCGCGCCGTATGATGAATTTGATACCACGATCGTCGCTTGCTGTTATGGCGTTCTTCTGCACTGCCGCATTCATCACGATGATGAATGCGGACGCTCAGCAGAAGGAAAAAGCCAGGGTCGCAGGAAAACCGAATCCAGTTCTTGCTGAGATCGAAGACGTTTCGGGGCTGCCGCGAGTCTTGTTGATTGGTGATTCAATCTCAATGGGCTACACGCTGCCGGTGCGTAATGCACTAAAGGGCAAAGCTAACGTCCATCGTCCGAAAGTAAACTGCGGTCCGACAACAACGGGGCTAAAGTCCATCGACGCATGGCTGGGCGACGGCAAGTGGGATGTGATCCACTTCAACTGGGGCCTGCACGATCTGAAATACATGGGCCCCAAAGGAGAAAATCTGGGAGACCCATCAAATCCCGATTGTCACCAGCAAGTGCCTCCAAGCGAATACGAAAAGAATCTGCGGAACCTTGTGGAGCGTCTGAAAAAGACGGGAGCAAAACTCATCTGGCGAAACACGACCCCCGTCCCGGAAGGGTCGGCTGGACGCGTCGTTGAAGACGCGATGCAATATAATGCCATCGCTGCAAAGATCATGCAGGAAAACGAAATCCCGATTCATGATTTGTATACATTCGTTATCCCGCAACAGGACAAGATCATGCTGCCAACGAATGTTCATTTCACAAAAGACGGGTACGATGCCCTCGCCGCAGATGTTGTCGCCGTCATTCAGAAAACGCTGGCATCGAATTAATAGTTATAGACGGAGTGTTGGTCGGCAAAGAGCTGAAAGCGGATAAGCACGCTGCTGTGCTGAACTTTCAAAAGTCGAACCGCAACTCTGTCGTACGATTCTCATTCAAACTTGACGGCGAAACTAGTGGTTTCAGCTTCAGTTTGAACCACGCCAAAGGGCATTTGTTTCGAGTCAACGTTCATCTTAATATCGTTGCGGTTGATTTGCGGCAGATTGGTCTGGTTGGGCGGCAGATCCCAAACCATTGAATGAGGCCTGCTTTACATGACTCTGCGGTGTGTTTGTGTTCGCAAAGCTGCCGTGTGGAGAGCCGTTCCCTTTATGGGCTGCCACAAGCACGGCTCCCTCGGTTTCATTGGAGACGATGCTTTGCTGCGGCACATGGCCAATGACTTGAGGCTGTAACTTCCACAAGGCACCTGTAGCTGCATCAATGGCGATGCCTGGCACACCGCCGATAACGATGTTGCCTGCTGTCCACCAGTTGAATCCGGCGTTGAGATCGTATTCTTCGACGCCATCCTGACTGGCATAGACGACATGATATTTCGCAGGTGTCAGCCAGGTTTGTGTCGTCTTCAGCGTGACTTGTTTTGGAGTCATTCCAGAATCGACAACGCGATTATTGTTGTCTATCACACTGAAGTAGGTTGCACCGCCGCTGTTGTCCAATGTGACTTCCGTTTTTCGGCCACTTACAATCGTTGCGCAGCCAGAAAGTGTGCTGTCACAGATCAGCATCAACAACCAGCATCCGATGGTTCTGTTCCAGTTCATTTTGAATTCTCTTATGCGACGTGGATGGTCAGTGTGGATCTTCCATACGCGCGTATGGAATTTGTTAGACCACTACTAAATGCGGCTGCGCCTGGCAAAGGACTTTGCGAGTGTTCAGCGGTACGCGGCAAATCGTGGGCGTTTGTTCAAATCTCAGCAAGATTCGACTGCTCCAATGTGTCAAGAGTTTTGCTCCAAAGCCGAGTCAGTTTCGACTTTCGGCAGAAATTGCTGCGAACAACAGACAAATCTCTGCGAACGTTGTTTCATACTTTCGTCGGTGCGAAGGCAATCAGCTGGTTTTGGCAGTTTCCAAGGTGTGCACATGGAGATGACAACGTCAGACATTCCGGAATCTCCAGCCGTCAATTCCATCCATTCCAGACAGCGGTTGAAATGGATGCTGGCAATTGCTTTCATGCTGGGCTGCTGCTGCTATGGCTTCAAGTATTTTTGGTTGAGTCATCCGGTTGGGGCCGGGCCTGCTGGGCCAGCGGTTTCGCGAACTGCCTTCGACGCCACATGGAGCGAACGAGATGTATTGCTCGTAGGGATTGGCGACAGCATTACTGCGGGCCTGGGGGCTCAGCCGGCATCAATGTCGTACTTCAATCGCCTGATCGAAACAGCCGAAGACGAAGATCGCGAATTACAGGGGCTCTGCCTTTCGAAGGTACTCCCGAATCTGCGTCACGAAAACTACGCTCGCAGCGGGTCGACTTCGATCGAGAATCTTCAATACCTTGTGCCACAACTGAAGACACAAAGCGAAAGCACTTTTGGACTGGTCGTGATGACTACCGGTGGCAACGACATTATTCACAGCTATGGCCGTCAACCGCCAAAAGAAGGGGCGATGTATGGTGCTTCGTATGATCAGGCAAAACCGTGGATCGAAAACTATCAGCAACGCCTGTCGAAAATCCTCGATGAGATTGACGACCGCTTTCCGGGAGGCTGCGAGATTTTTCTCGGCAACATTTATGATCCGACGGATGGCGTTGGCAACGCAGTGCTGTCCGGACTTCCACGCTGGCCGGATGCTCTGCGAATTCACGATGCGTACAATTCAGTCATTGAAGAAACCTGTGCAACACGTCCCAACGTACATCTGGTCGATATAAGTGCGACGTTCCTCGGCCACGGTATTTACTGCCGTCAGTTCTGGAACGACCATTATCGTGCGGATGATCCAACATACTGGTACTGGGACAACTTTGAAGATCCCAACAACCGTGGTTATGACGCACTGCGGCGTCTGTTCCTGAATGAGATTTCAAAAGTCGTTCCGACCAGCCTTGCCAGGCTTCAGCGAAAGTAGTCATCCACCCAACCGCGAGCGGCCTGCGGTGGTACGGCATCGGCCAAGTCCGTTCCATCAGCCAGCGTAAACGAAATTGCCAGAGGAAACTGACCTTTTGGTGCTCCGCCGGTGTATTGGCCTTCGCCGGAAAACAGGCCGTCAGCAACAACATTAAACCCCGTGACCTTTCCGTCCTGAATCATCATTTGGCCTCGCAGTTGAGCCGAATACATTCTGTCACCGGCCAGCGTTTTCATCTCTGCTGATCCGGTGATCGTATCGCCCGAAATCTTGAATCTGCTGGATAGCACTTCAGCCCGTTTCCACATCGGCGCTTCTCCGCGAGTGTTATCAACCAGATGAAATTGAGCGATGCGAGTTGCCAGTGGTTGAGGAAATTGTCCTGCGACGAGCGATGCCTGTTCTTCCCGGGTGATCCACAGATTATCACGGGACAATGCGGATTGAAAAATCTGCTCAAAACGATTTTCGGGCTCATCGTAGCCGCCCATGACTTTGGCACAGACGCGCACGACAAGACCACCTTCCGGCGGCGTCAGTTGATATCGTTTGTCGATCTTCTCGACAACCAGTTGTTTGGTTTCAGCAGGTTTGAATTTCGCCAGAGCCGTGGTCAAAGTGTTCAGGACTTTTTCTGGATCACGGTTATTGGTGTATGTCAGAAATGTTCCATCTGGCGCGGCAAGGTAAAGACCTTGTGTTGTGCCGTTTTCGAAATCGTGACGAGGTCCCTGGCTGGCGATCCTGCGATAAAAATCACCTTCAGAATCCTTCTGACGGCGCTGATTCCATTGATCGATGGCGACAGGAATGGTCTTTGTTTTTAGAAACTCTACAACAGCCGGATCTGCGAAGGTCGACTCACGGTCGATCACACCGTTGTTTCACGTACAACCCAACGGATGCCCATCCATCGCCCAGATGAATATAGGTTTCTTCTCGCTGGCTGCAATTTGCTGAGCACTCAGCACCGACGTCTTCCACGGGATCGTTCGCCACAACGCGGAATTGTCTGGTTGCAATTCTGTATGGAGCGTTTGAAATCGATCCTGCGTAAGTTCCTCGGCAAGTGTTGCCACCATGGGTACCACGGATCCGACCAATCCCAGCAGGATGAAGCCACGGATAGACGACGCACAGGGGAGTTTCATCATGAAGAACCTTTTTATTTTTCGCAAAAGTGTTTAGTTCGTCGAGCCACACGACTGGGTGGATTGTCGCACTCCTCAATGTGTTTTGTCCAGCAACCTGGTTGTTTGAACCGTCAACCATCAGACACGAACAAGCCACTGCCTGACGAAGTTATACTCACACCAAGTAAGACAAGACTAACGAATTCGCTACAATCCGCATCGACGATCTCACAGCGTCGTCGTGGATTGCAAAACTCGCTCAACACCCAAGTTCCTTTAGCCCAGCCAAATGCCATGACCTCTATCGAAATGCAACCTGTCACGTCCCCTGTTCGCGGAGTGATTCGGCCTCCGGGTTCCAAGAGTATCACCAATCGCGCGATGGTGATGGCGGCGCTGGCAAATGGTCCGCTGCACATGACGGGTGTGCTTGACAGTCAGGATACCCGAGTGATGATCGAGAGTCTGCGACGGCTGGGTTTTACGGTCGATCAGGATATCGATCACTGTTCCTGCACGGTGCATGGTTTGGGCGGTCGAATTCCGGCGGAGTCTGCTGACTTGTGGCTGGAAAACAGCGGGACCAGCATCCGATTTTTAGCGTCGCTGTGTGCATTAGGACAGGGCAAGTATCGCCTTGACGGAGTTGAACGCATGCGCCAGCGTCCAATCGGCGATCTTGTGGATGCTCTACGGCCGCTTGGTGCGAGTATTCGCTTTGAACAGCCGCAGAGCGATTGTCCGCCGATTGTTGTGGAGGGAAACAGCGGGCACTTACAGGGTGGGGCCACTCGAATTCATGGTGACATCAGCAGTCAGTTTCTCAGCAGCGTGCTGATGGCTGCACCCGCATGCAGCAAACCGGTGCATGTGACTGTTGACGGAGACCTTGTTTCTAAGCCATATATCCTGATGACGCTGCAGATGATGGAGGCCTTTGGTGCGAGCGTGCTGTATCCGGACGACTTATCATCGTTCTCTATTCAGCCGCAGCCTTATGTTGCCGGCACTTACGACATTGAACCAGACGCCTCGGCAGCCAGCTACTTTTTCGGCGCAGCAGCTGTGACAGGTGGTGAAGTCACAGTCACCGGCCTGTCGCGACGCGCATTGCAGGGAGACGTTGGCTTCGCGGAAGCGCTGCAGCAAATGGGCTGCGAAGTTTCATGGCAACGTGATCGGATCACGGTTAAAGGCCGCCCACTGCATGGTATTGATATCGATATGAACGCCATCAGCGATACGGCTCAGACGCTGTCAACTGTTGCGGTCTTTGCAGATTCTCCAACAACGATTCGTAACGTCGGGCACATGCGGCACAAAGAAACGGATCGCATCGCTGCAGTGGTCACCGAACTGCGCCGCGCGGGTATTCAGGCAGAAGAAATGGCGGATGGTCTTAAGATTTTCCCCGGCACTCCGCAGCCTGCAGAAATCCATACCTATGATGATCACCGGATGGCGATGAGCTTTTCGCTGTTGGGACTGAGAGTGCCAGGCATCAGGATTCTTGATCCAGGCTGCACTGCGACAACATACCCGCGATATTTTGAAGATCTCGCCGCACTGTGTGCTGCAAGTTAGGACGGGACTCCAGTCCCGTCGTCAGGCCTCAGGTCCGGTGTCCCGTCCTAACTTGC
>JANOZG010000335.1:0-2245 GCA_031429275.1 Planctomycetota bacterium | reverse complement strand
GCAACGCCGAAGGCGCGATGGACGCAGCCAATCTTCTCAAGCCCGCACTGGCTCGGGGTGAACTGCATTGCGTCGGTGCCACGACGCTCGATGAATACCGCAAACATATTGAAAAAGACCCGGCGTTGGAACGCCGTTTTCAGCCGGTGGTGGTGCAGGAGCCCAATGTCGAAGACACGATTTCCATCCTGCGTGGATTAAAGGACCGCTACGAAAGCCACCACGGCGTCCGCATTACCGATGATGCAATTATCGCAGCAGCCACACTGTCCGATCGATACATCAGCGACCGTTTTCTGCCGGACAAAGCCATCGACCTCGTCGACGAAGCGGGCAGCCGCCTGCGTATGGAAATCGATTCGATGCCGGTGGAAATCGACGAGGCGACTCGCCAATTGACGCGAATGCAGATTGAAGCGGCTGCCCTGGAACGAGAGACCAGTGAAGACAGTCAGGAGCGACTTGAAGACTTGAAGCGACAAATCGCCGAGCGTGAAGAATCGACCAATCAACTCAAAGCTCAATGGGAAACGGAAAAAGCTGCGATCTCGGGCATTAAGCCACTTCGCGATAACATCGAGCGTCTCCGCACGACGTTTCAGCAGGCATTTTCACGTGCCCAACAGACGCTGCTCAATGAAGATTTCGTGCAGGCTCAGCGCGCTGAACAGGAACTTAAGGATGCAGAAAAAAAACTGAAGGAGATGGAAGCGAAGTCAGCTGAACTGAGCACCAATAAAGAAAACCGGCTACTGCGTGAGGAAGTCACCGACGAGGACATCGCGCGTGTCGTCAGCCTCTGGACCAACATACCAGTCTCACGCATGATGCAGGGCGAACGTGAAAAGCTGATTCGCATGGAAGACGAGATTCACAAGCGCATGATCAACCAGCATGAAGCCGTCGAAGCTGTTTCCAACGCTGTTCGTCGCGCGCGCTCAGGCATGGGAGATCCGAACCGTCCGATCGGTTCCTTCATGTTTCTTGGCCCAACCGGTGTCGGCAAAACAGAACTCTGCAAAGCTCTTGCGAACTTCATGTTCGACGACGAACGCAACATGGTGCGTATCGACATGAGCGAATTTATGGAACGTCACAGTGTCGCCCGCCTCATCGGCGCGCCTCCGGGATACGTTGGTTACGAGGAAGGCGGAAGACTGACTGAAGCCGTGCGTCGTAATCCCTACTGTGTCATACTGCTGGAAGAAGTTGAGAAGGCTCATCGCGACGTGTTCAATATTCTGCTGCAGCTTCTGGATGACGGGCGATTAACTGACAGCCAGGGCCGGACTGTTGACTTTACCAACACGATTGTGGTGATGACTTCTAACATTGGCAGCCAGGCAATTCAGGAACTTTCCGGTCAGGCAGACGAAAAGGAAATCCACAACCGCGTGATGGATGCTCTGACGAAACACTTCCTGCCGGAGTTCCTGAACCGGGTTGATGAAGTCATCGTCTTTCATCCACTGGGCCGCAGCGAGATCCGCGAGATTGTCGACTTGCAGTTGAAGCGATTGAATGATCAGCTCGAAAAGATCGGTTACAAACTGGAAGTGTCTGACACAGCAAAGCAGCTACTCGCGAACGAAGGGTACGATCCCGCGTATGGTGCTCGACCGTTGAAACGTGTCATTCAGCAGCGATTGCAAAACGCACTCGCCAACGAACTGCTGGCTGGCAAATACACCGCCGGGGATACGATTCAGATCGATGCAGCGCAGGACGGGTTCATGTTCGACAAGAAGTAAAGAGAGGCGAGCGGCATGCGTCAGCTTGCCGGTACGATGCGACGTCCTGGATGCTGCAAGTTCACACTGGGTCATTCTTGTACCGGTGGGCTGACGCCGCACCGCTCGCCGGTGGTGGCGAAATCAACAAAGCGGCTTCACATCAAACGCTTTGTACGCGGTCACAAGAGCGTTTGAAACGGTCTCAACAAGTTCGCGTCGAGGCACTGGCTTTTTCAGCACGGTGAATGCATCTGCTGCACGGGCGTCGCGTTTCACGTCTTCGCTTGTATCGGAGGTAATCAGGATACACGGGCGAGTGAAGTCCATGCGTTTGAGTTCTCGCATGGTTTCAATGCCGGTCATGACGTGCATGTGCATGTCGAGTAGAACAATGTCGATCCTTTGACGTTTGACAACATCGACGGCTTCTTCGCCTGATTCAGCTTCATGTAGAATCAGGAACGGGCGATTTTCGAGAACTTCACGCAGCACCTGACGAAAGGCGGCATTGT
>JANOZG010000334.1:0-3361 GCA_031429275.1 Planctomycetota bacterium | reverse complement strand
GGTGGAATGCGAACCGCACTATTTAACTGGCTGTGGGCACGCCACAACAACGGTCAGTTTATCCTGCGCATTGATGATACGGATCAACAGCGGAACATGGATGAAGCTCTTGGGCCGATTCTGGATGCGTTTCGCTGGCTGGGGCTGGACTGGGACGAAGGTCCGGAAATTGGCGGTCCACACGGTCCTTATTTTCAGTCCCAGCGTCGATCACTCTATGACGCCGCGCTTGAGAAACTATTGAAAACCGGAAAGGCCTACCGCGACTTTGAATTGCCAGCTGACACGACGGCACAACGCGAAGCGGCAGAGAAAGCTAAGCAAGTCTACGTTAGTAGTCGCGCCTCATTAGCACTGTCTGAAGAAGAAATAGCGAAGAAAATCGTCGCCGGTGAATCCTGCGTCGTTCGATTGCTGGTCCCGCGACGAGACAAAATCGTTATCGACGACCATATTCGCGGCACCGTAGAATTTGATTGCAGCCTGATGCCGGATCCGGTTATTGCCCGCGCCGATGGTTCTCCGCTCTACAATTTTGCAACTGTTGTCGACGATGCAGAACTGGAGATTACTCACGTCATTCGTGCGGAAGAACATCTTTCTAATACGCCGATTCAGGTTCTGTTGCACCGCGCTCTGGGCAACAAAACACCCGAATGGGCGCACGTGCCATACGTAGCGTCTCCGGGCAGCAAGGAGAAAATGAGTAAACGAAAGATTGATAAGTATCGTGCCAGTCCTCAGTTCCAGAAGTTGTTCGAATTGGGTGATCAGGTCTTGAGCCGCATCGGCTTTGATCCAAAATCAAATGATCTTTCCCCGGTCATGGTGGCTTACTATCGTCAGGTTGGATTTCTTCCTGCGGGCGTCCTGAACGCCCTGGTGCGGCTTGGGTGGTCGCTGGACGATCAGACAGAGATCCTGTCGCTGGACGAAATGAAACGAAAGTTCACACTGGACCGCGTTATCAAGAGCGCGGCGGGGCTTGACCCGGACAAGATGTTGAGTTTTCAATCGCATTGGATGAGCGAACTTCCAGCAGAAGAGAAACTCAAGGGATGTCTGCAGATGTTGACGCAGGCCGGGTTGATTCAGGATGAGCATGATGCGGAAACTCAAACACGAGTCGCCAACGTTATTGAACTGGCGGCGGATCGCCTGCGTGTGTTTGGCGACATTTTCCAGCTGGATGAATTCTTCGTCGCCGACGAAGAACTGAAAATTGACGAAAAGAACTTTCAGAAACGTGTCGTGAAGCCTGAGAACGCAGTTCCGCTTCTTCAAAGCCTGCGCGGTCCATTGGAAAGTCTCGACAGTTTTACGGCTCAGCCTCTACACGACCTGCTGCAATCATTTGCGGCTGAGAAACAAGTCAAGATCGGTGACTTGTTCCCGGCACTGCGACTCTGTGTGACTGGAAAGGCTCAAGGAGCCGACCTGTTTCGATCGCTGGAACTTCTCGGCAAAACCTGCGTGCTGCATCGATTGGATCGTGCTATCGGCCTGGCAGAATCCCAGCGTGAATCGTAAGTTGGCGAACCGGGTCTACAGATCAAACAAATAGCTGACCGATTCATTGCGATGCACGCGGCGAATCGCCTCACCCAGAAGCTCAGCGACTGACACGACGGTTAGATTTTTCAGACGATGTTGTTGAGCAATGGGGCAGGAATTTGTGACGACAAGCCCGTCAATCTCTGCCCGTTCAAGGCGTTCAATCGCCGGGCCGCAGAGCACAGCATGAGTTGCACCCAGATAGATCTTCTTTGCGCCGTGGGCTCGCACAACTTCAACGGCACCACAGATAGAGCCGGCTGTTGTAATCATGTCATCAAAGATCAACGCAGTCTTGCCTTCAATCGGACCGCCAATCAGATTCGCTTGTCGCGTCTCCAAGGCATTCGCGCGGCGTTTGTCAACGATCGCCAGTGAGCCACCAAGATGCTCAACATGCTGCAGCGTCCGTTTAATGCTTCCTTCATCCGGACTGATGATCACAAGGTCTTCCTGAGCGATGCCCAATGAAGAAAAATGCTTGTCCAGAATCGGGGCTGCATAAAGGTGATCAACAGGGACGTCAAAGAACCCCTGAATCTGTGCGGCATGCAGATCCATCGTCAGGACACGGTGTGCGCCGGCTTCGACGATCAGATTGGCGACAAGTTTGGATGTAATCGGAACACGACCCGAATCTTTGCGATCCTGGCGAGCGTAGCCGAAATACGGAATTACAGCGGTAATGCGTGCCGCGCTTGCGCGGCGGCAGGCGTCAATTAATACCAGCAACTCAACCAGGTTTTCGTTGACTGGCGGACAAGTCGGCTGGATCAGAAACACATCGCAACCGCGGATATTCTGATTCAACTTGACGCTGATTTCGCCGTCAGGAAAATTCCCGACGTCAACATGCCCCAAGCCGATACCCAGATAAGCTGCGATCTCGCGGGCAAGTTCTGGATTTGCTCGACCGCTGATAATTGTCAGGTGCTCGTACATTCGCATATCGTGGCAAAATGGGCACTTTGAGCGTCGGAAAGCGGATTTGAAGAGCTCGAAAATGTGTGAGACGATCGAAACTCTTCACAATCTGCGACGAGGCCAAATGCTGACAAGTTAGAGCCTCTGCGTCAATCGGCGCAAGCTGCGTCGTGCAGAGAAACCCGAGACTGCATAGAGATTGTCGGGCCTGACGTCAAAGATGGACCGATCGGCGATGCCGTAATCCTCTGTTCGAAGACATGATGAACGTCACAATGACTTGAACGACCACGGTCGCGGTAGGCGGCAGAATACTCCAGAAGCTCAGTGTTTTCAGCTTTTTCGAGAACTTTGAATGCCACGGCATGCGGCTCAACACCATGAGGAGCCAGCGTCAATTCATCTGGATATTGTTCATTCGCTATGGTAGGAAAATTGATGTTCCAAAAATGCCCTGCTGGCAGTCGATAGTCTGGCTCAATGATCCGCCGGACGACGCGAGTGACATGTGTTGCCAGCACGCCCCAATCTACCGGAAAATCATTATGTATCAGGCGAGACACAGCAATGGCGGGTACGCCCAACAAGGCGGCTTCGCGAGCAGCAGCAGCAGTTCCGGAATAGAACAAATCAACGCCCAGGTTCGCCCCCGGATTGATCCCTGCGACAACGAAATCCGGCGCAGACTTGAGCACATGCCGCATTCCGACGCGAATGCAGTCCGCCGGAGATGAATGCACGACGTAAATATCACCAAAGGGCTCAACTTTTTTTTTCTCCAAACGCAGCGGATTTTTCGTATCGACGGCATGACCTTTGGAACTGTGACAAGTGGCCGGTGCCACGACGGTCACGTCACCCAACGGCAACAGAGCCTGGTACA
>JANOZG010000333.1:0-3922 GCA_031429275.1 Planctomycetota bacterium | reverse complement strand
CTCTGGTTCGGCTAAGAATTGAGCCTTACCGTCAATTGACATGAAGTTGTATTTTGAGACAAGAAGCGATTCGGAGAACATCATTGTGTCGCAGGCTCTTAAAGCTTCTGATCCCTCCGGAACTCTCCACGTCTTCTGAATTCGTAGCGAAATCTCCTCTATTTCGAAGTCCTGCTGGACAGGAGGAAGAGTGGCCAGCTCCATGGCAAATGGACCTCGTAGCATCACATCAGACCAGAACAACGTGCGTCGCTGCAGCATCATTCGAGGATCCTGCCATTGAATCGCCAGGACAGACTTGAGTTCCGCGAGTAAACTCTCCAGATCGCTGGATGACAGATCAGCAGTGCCGAGTAGTATTCTCAACCGACCGAGAGTTACTCTTTCCGCATCGAGGCAGGCCAGCCAATTTGCCCACGTCGACGTTTGCATTGCCTGAGATCTCGTCACGCGGATCGCTCGAACAATTTGGTTGACCGCACCAGCGATATCGCCATCGGCTTCTCGATGCCGTGCATCCTCCAGCAACAGCAAGTACAATGGAACGGTTGGCGTGTTCGACCACGGAGCTGTCCATGCAATTGGAAGCGGAGGGAATGCATTGGTCTTTGCGAGAACGTCATCGAATGGTTGCAAAAGTTCCCGAACTATTTCGGGTCCCTTTTCAAGATAGATCGCGTTGCCTAAAAAAAGCGGGTCCCTGTAGTTCGCAATTCGGTCACCACGGTAGCCGCCTTGCGGGATAGCCATTTGATGAAGCGGGAAGCGTTCCAGAGCTGTTGCAAATTCGTACCAGCATTTCGTATCTGCAGGTTTGTCAAGTTCTCGCCAATTCTCAGATGGTGTCCTGGCCATCGCGAGCAACGATGCCATCTCCGGTGAGATGTTTGTATTTGGGAGGTTGTCAGCAAGCCGGACGGCAATGCCCGTTTCTTTGCTAAGCGAACTCAGTGCCAGTTGCGGCTGCCATTGCCTTCCATAGCTGCCGAGTATGGGAAACACGACAAATGGGATCACCAGCAGGGCAAGCTGATCAAGGCGCAGTCGCCATGTCTCGCGGCGGTCGATCCAATGGCGAGCAGTCGCTGCAGTGGCGAACAGCAAGCAAAATGGAATGGGCACAAGCGTGACCCACGCGGGCCAGTCTCCAAAGATGACAAGGTTGAATAGTAGCGCTGAGGCGAAGACCGCAATAAGCGAAGCGGCGAACGCGATGATCTGATTACGAATCCAGGATGCCGTGAGCTGTCCCAGACTGAATAAACCCAGCGTGGCGGCAAAACAGACACTCAGTTGCAGCCAATGATCAGCTGAAGTTGAGGGCGGTTTCTGCGAATCGGGTCGCTGGCCCCACTGAGGAACTCGAATTGCATCAACAATATCACTGACACGGTCTGGCAGTGCTGGAGTTGGCTTTGAGATGCGAGGTTCGAAATTGCAGTTATCAATCGCAATCACTGCTATTCCAACAATACACACTACGAACAACCATACGAAAGTCTTGGAAATCCACACTTGCAGCGGATGAACGCCGATATTCGCGAGAAGAGAAATCGAGCCCGTTCTCTGATCTTCCCGCATCGTCCGTTGACCGCATTCGTGGACGAATACGAAAAGGAATAAGAATGGCCACGGATAGAAGGCACTGCTGAAGAAGCGTCCAGCACAGATCATGATGCCAATCGTCAGCCACGTCATAGCAAACGGAACTGCTGAACGGCATTCTCGCCAGGTCAGCGTCGTCAAAGTTCGAGACATCGTCAGCGGCTGTGCAGCAATTCTTCGAAGCCATCTTTGCCACAATCCTGAAAATGAAGGAATGCCGCGAATGACCGAGTTTCCAGCAAAGCGTGATGTCGGCCAGCGTAGCGGCAAATGCCCCAGATGCCAAGGCCGCGCCAGCAATGCGGTCGAAATCACTATCAGGATCATGGCGATGCCCTCATGCCATGGCGCAAGGGTTCCTCCTTGATGACGTCTACTTGCTTCAGAAGTCAGGATCCAGGCCGTAATCATTATTCCCGACAGAGTCGCTGCGGTTAGTCCGACAGCGGACAACGCTTTTCGCGTCATCATTGAGGCAAACACAGAAGCCGCAAACGCTAAAGTGACAAACCCGGCAAAGTACATTTGTTCGCCGTGATGCAATGAAACATCATGCGGTTGAGGGCGAAAAGCAGGGAAAGTAAAGTCGACTGGCCGGCCGACAAATAGTGCGAACACTGTGATCGTGGTACTTACAACAAGTTCAAGTACGACACTCAATACCAGCATGGAAATGCACAACGCCAGACAGCCCGAAATGATCGCGGACAATTTCGCGGACATCAGTGTCGGAGTTCGGCAAGGCAACATCCGCAGGAAATTTGACGTCTTCTCATCTTCTTCACCGGCGAACGCTATGACTGCCGCAGCGACGATAAAGAGAATTGGAATCATCACAATCGGTGGCGTGAGATCGAGTACTGACTTTCCGTTGAAGAGCACAAGAAGATGCAGCACAAGCCAACCGGCGAGCAACACAATTGAAAGCATTCGTTGTGCTCGGAATTCCTTCCACATCAAGCGAGTAAAGGCCGTATTCATAGTTTGGCCCCTGCAGATTCGGGATTTGAAATCTGAGATTTAAGATTTGAAATTTGATGGTCTTGCTGATTTCGATTTTGCCTTAGCAGCGTCAACAAGATCTCTTCCAGCGTCGGTTTGCGGACAATCGCCTGTGGCAACTCGTGAGAGCGACACAGATCCGAAAGTCGTCCGGCGTCGAGATCTCGTACGAGCCAGACGTGTTCGTGGCCGTAGGCGACATGAGCCACTTCTTTGCCCGGGATCGCGGGCGGTGCGACGTCGGCGGACGGCAAGCTAAGCACAACTTCCGTCACCGACTGTTTTAGTTCTTCCAGCCGTTCCTGTGCCACGACTTTGCCGTTCATCAGCACGATCACATCATCGGCGACTCGTTCGACTTCGCCTACCTGATGGCTGGAGAGCAAGACCGAGCGACCTTCAGCGGCAACGTCAATCATGCTTTCGAGAAACTCGCGGCGTACGAGCGGATCAAGTCCCGATGTGGGTTCATCCATGATCAACAATGGCGGCCGATGCGCCATGGCGAGGGACAGTGCAACTTTGGCTCGCGTGCCTTTTGAGAGACGCTTGATCTTCTGTGTTGGATCGAGATCAAATCGTTTCGTGAGCTTGTCGTATTCTGCCTGATAGCCGGTTGGATAGAATCCGGCGGCGAACCAGCCGATTTCCTGGACGGTCATCCATTCGTACAGCGGCGGTGCATCTGACACGTAGCCGACTCGCGAACGAATCTCCAATGCGTGTGTTTTGGGATTCATGTCGAGCACTTGGATGTCGCCCTTGTCAGGGGATTCGAATCCCAGCAACAGCCGAATCGCGGTGCTCTTGCCGGCACCATTGGCTCCCAGGACCGCGCAGACAGTGCCGGGCTGAATCTGCAACGAGACGTCGTCGAGGGCTTTTACTTTGCCGAAGCGTTTGGAAACGTTCGTGAGCTTGATGACTGGGTTCATGCGTAGCGCCTTTGGGGAATTCGAATTTCAGATCTCAAATTTCAATTCAGCATGATGCACTCGTTCACGGTGGCGACTTCTGCAGCAGTGCATCCCATTCACTGTGAACGAGCGATTGAATCTCCTCCGATGTCACGCCATTCTGCATCGCCTCACGCAATACGTGCTGCAGTCTTTCACGGACCATCTCCAGACGGCTGCAGCGACATTTTTCCGGAGCGTCTGCCGCGATTGCCAACCCTGTGCCGCGAATCGAAACGAGGACGCCTTCGGCCTGGAGGTCGCGGTAAGCTCGGGCGACGGTGTTGACGTTTACCGCCGCCCGAGTCGCCATGTCGCGGACTGATGGCACGTGCTCTCCGACAAGCAAAGAGCCGTTT
>JANOZG010000332.1:0-8559 GCA_031429275.1 Planctomycetota bacterium | reverse complement strand
TTTTTGCAATATTCCTGGTGCCGATCATATTGCTCGTCGCGGGGTTCTTTTGGTTTCGAAAGAAGGCCCTGGCAAATCGCCTTGGAGAAGTAAAGCTCTCGATTCCCTGCGTCGTTGTGGCACCCGGTGAACAATGGACTGCGCGAATTCAATTTCTGCCTCGCAAGCAATTTCGAATCAACAGTATTGGACTGACATTGCTGGGAAAGGAATCAGCCACATCCGGCAGCGGTACCAAGGCCACGACACACACACATAAGATTCTGGAACAAAAAACGGTCGTTCGATCCAACGACCAACTAACGCCGGGTGAACCCGTTTCCGAAGAATTCACGTTCGAGTTTCCGGCAACGGACGCATTCAGCCTTGATCTGTCGGACAACAAAGTCCAATGGACTGCTGAAGTCCGCATTGACATCCCGTCGTTTCCCGACTGGTCAAAGACTCAGCCACTACAGGTCGTACCTGCGACGTTTCTCAAGAACGTGACTGACGCACCGACACCGAAGCCAGCAGCGGATATCAATACTCCATTCTCGCCAGCCACGACATCATTTTCACCGCCACCAGTTCCATTCACACCGCCATCAAATTCCATTGCCCGGCCGAATGGTTACGGTTCAGCGGCAGAGTCTGGTTACTCAGATGTCACAGCAAATGCTGCGGACCAAACCCCTCCATCGGACATCTTCGCTCTTGCTGCAAGAATAAACGCTGCACCTCGACACGGAAACGAGCGGCCTGACATCGTAGCAGATTCGGCTGGTCAGGTCTTTGATGCATCGATCGTGATTGATCGAGTCACATCGTTGATGGGCTCCATGACATCCGACCCGCGTTATGAATTCGGAAAGTCAGTGACAGGGACCATCGAGGGAACGAACCAGGCCATACAGGTCATGACGCCGGAATCACAGAATGACACGATCGACGACCTTCGCCGTGGGGATGTCTGGCAAACTCAAGTCTCTATCATGGACTGGGACAGCCTGTACAATCGCATCAACGCTCGAATGGTTGATGAAAACGCATAAGACCAACCTGTTACTTCGATCTTGACCAGGAAAGTGACCGCAACCTCAAGAGAAACAAAAACGTGACGGCATTTCTCCATTCTTTCGGCCCGCTCTTCCTGATGTCGTTCGGCGGCAGCGCCATTTCCGTAGTCTGCGTCTTGATGGGCAGCGACCCGTGTAACACTTTCATGCAAGTTTGGACCTCGGGATTCTGCCTTGGCGTGTTGGCGTGGATTGAGACGGACGCTCGCCAACGTCGTCGTACTCCATTCTTTGACTTCGGCTATTTGATCTCTTTCGGTATGCCCCTAACGCTCTTTTGGTATCTGTTCAAGACTCGGGGATGGTGGACGTTTCTACTTGTACCGATGCTCTACTTCGTTTGGATGATCCCTGCGATTTCAATGGCAATCGCCTGGGCTTCAATTTACGGCTGATCGTTGCGGCAAGGCTGTTGATTAAAAGCCCGCGGCTTGCACATCTCTGCAGCTGACGCGAATTGCGGGGGGGGGCTTGCAGGAATCAGATCACTTTACTCGCCTTAATTCTGTACCGCAGTGTCATACTTCACACCTTCAGGGACATTCACAGGAACAGCCACGGTCGTTCCGAATTCGCCATCGGTTTGGCTCATGGAATCGACCGCCACAAAAGACGTGAATGTACTCATCAGGCTGTACTCAAGGGCAGTCTCAGTGACCGTCTGACGCAATTGATCGGCCTGATCAGGAGTTCGTGAGTATTGTGCCATCAAATCCATAATCTTGAGTCGAGCCCAGACGCTGGCGATGCCTTTGTGCTCTTTCGCGGATTCATTCGAATCGACAGCGACCGCAAACGATGTCGGTTGCATGCCTTGACGTCCGCCTACATTCACTACGCTCGGCTCGCCAGTGAATCGACCAGTGACAACCACAGGTCTGCCGACAATAAGATCGGGCAGAATCTGAGGATAAACATCGGTGACGTTCATCTGGCCCCAGTCGATCGAAAGGTCCGTCATCGCTGGATGACTGATACGTTTGTTAAAGCGATCCATGATTTCAACGGGATCGTCGTTGAGGCTCAAGTACGCCACAGCTCCCCGTCCAAGCAACGCCATGCGGTCCATCAGGAATCGATTGGGTGACTGACCAACGCCAAAGCTGAAAATACGAGAATCACCGAGCTTTGCTGAGAGTGCATTCAGAATATCGTGATCGTTGCCGATGTACCCGTCCGTCATAAACGATACGAGGCGAAAGCGACCTTCGTCATGTGGAAAATCGAGTGCTGCCTCGAGACCACGAATCATCTCAGTGCCACCCTGGCCATTCAGCGAATTGAGATAAACGAGTCCCTTCTGGATATTTTCCGGTGTGGCATTCACTGGTGCCGTCCCCAATTGGGAAGCCGTTGAGCTGAAATCGATGATCTGGAAAGTGTCCCGAGGCGTCAGTGACTGCAAAGCATGAGAAATCGCCGCGCGAGCCTGTTCAATTGGACGGCCATTCATGCTGCCCGAACAATCCAGCACGAACACCATCTCCATCGGGCTGCGTTGAACCTGTTCCAGTTGGGCTGGCGGATACAGCATCATCGTGAAGTACTGTCCATGATCATCCTTGTGCATCATCATGGCCGTCTTGATTTTGTCTCCTGCGACCTGATATCGCAATACGAAGTCTTTGTTAGGAATCGAATCAGCGGCGGACAGAGTCACCTTGCGTTCCGTTTCATTAACGACTTGCACGGTCACGTCATGATTGACTCCGCGGACGGATTCGATATTCACTCCGGCACTGATGTTCAGGCTCAGCGACACATCGTGGCCGCTGCGTTCATTGGGAGCAAGATACGAAACTTCCGTTGACTGACCACTGCCGCCATTGTTTCCCCGTGCCACCGCGCCGATGCCGTCCGTTGTGTCAGCAGGGTTGTACCGAGGCCCGACGACCATCGGAAACACGAATTCGTAGGCACCGTCATCATATTGAAGCGTGTTGAAGTAACGGATGTTGATGTCGATCTGCTTGCCCGGTTCGATGTTTGCAACCTTCTGAGTGAAGATGTTGGGGCGTTCCTGAGTCAGCAGCGATGCGACGTGTCCCTGAGCTCTGGCGTCATTGTAGATTTTCTCCGCTTCTTCTCGTTCGCGGATGATTCCTCGAATTTTACGTTCACCGACAGTCATGACGAATTCGCTGACCGCCGCATTGTCCGGAAGAGGGAAGACGTAGACTGCTTCGATTTTTGAATTGCATGGATTGTGAAACTGCTGAGTGACGTCGACCGTTGCGATGTAGCCATCAATATTTCCAACTACAGCCGTGTGCTTGAGCGGCACAGGCACTTCTTTTTCAGCATCAGGAAGCTTGGCCATCAATGTGCCACAGCCCGGTGTTTCGTCATTCGCCGGAGCGGCCTGATCAAACCCTTTTGCGATGACCCACAATTCTTCGCCTGGCATGAGTTCGAAGGTAGAACGGACTTTCGAAGGATTTAAAGCACCGCCCATCTGACCCGCAACTGCTGAACCTGAAGCTACTTCGCTGGCTGCAAAATCCCCTGATGGTGTTGCTGCCGACAGTGCCTCTCCCGTTCGTTTTGCTGCTGCCCCGGATGAATCCGCGAAGGTCTCCGATGCCGCATTTGGAGCCTGTTCACTGCTGCTGCTGCACCCGACTTGTACCGCACACATTGTCGCCGCCACGCACAACATCAGCACCGCGCTGATTCGAGATCGAAGAATGGCCATGAGTATTACCTTTCGATGAATTAAAGGTCGTTGACCTGTCGTATTTGAGGTTTAGGATCTGAGATTTGAGATTTGAGATTTCAAATGGCCGCTGCTTTCGCCAATGAAATCTCTGCGGGGATTCTCGTGCCATCCGCAATCGCCGCTGTCGTCAGTTCGGATAACCAGGTTCGCCCACCGGGGCCTTGAATCTGCACATGAATCCGAGCCACGCGACTGCGACCGAGTGGCAAATCGTCGTCCGTACTAAACGCCGCGATGATCACACGATTGTTGTTCATCGCTCTCTTGTCGTAGTACGGAGGTTCTTTGAAAGCCGGGTGCTCGCCACCTTCGATCCCGACGATTCGTACATCGTTCGCTGTGCAACTCAGTTCCAACTGCCACGCTGCCAACCGCTGATTGCCGGCATCGACGAAAACATCAACAGCTTCGAATCGACTTGTGCCTGCTGCAAGATTGTTTGGGCTCGGAATTTCCGTTTGCACCTGCTGTACAGGCGCTTCTATTGGTTGAGCATCGTTATCCTGTGCATAGGTAAGAGCCAAAAGGCTGACATCAAACGCGATCAGTAAGGCCCAGCACAGCGGAATATGGTAACGCCGCGAAAACTTCTGGTTGTTCGTTGTGTTCATGGCAATTCTCTTAGTACAGGCGAGCGGAAGGGCGTCAGCCCTCCGAGTCTTTGTGATCAATGCTCTGTGATCCACTTGGCGATTTAGAACACTCGGAGGGCCAACGCCCAGCCGCTCGCCGTTCAATTTTTCGCTACAACTTCACGGCTTCTCTCGCCACGATGTCCACATCAGTGACATCAAACCGCCCATCGTGATTGATGTCGTATGATTTCTCCCGACCACTGCGAATCTGCCGAGCCATCGCGAAGGCATCCAGAATGTCAACACGTCCATTGAAATCCACATCGCTTGTCAGTTGAGCATCAGCCGCAACACCACGTGATGACGCAGCAAAACTGTTTGCCTGTTGCGATTGATCTGGCTTCAGGGCAAAAAACAAAACACATGCCGCAGCGACAGTGGATCCGATTGCCGTCCATTGCCAGGCGGAAACTCGTCGCCGTTTCGTCAACCGCAAAGCAGCCGGACCATGTTGTTCAAAATGGCGTCTCGCATCGGCCAGAATCGACTGATCGATATTCGATGGAACTTCCGGCACAGAACCAAAGCGATTTCGCAAAGCCGATTTGACTGCATCCGGCAGATCCTCGCCAAACTCATCCGATTCCATTTTGTCTTTCATGACGATACCCTTTTTATCATTGGCTTTCTGTTGAACCACCAGACGATGAGTAGGCCGGATGATACCAGAAACATCAGCGGCCAAAGCACAACAATGGCGATGGTGAATTCAACGACAGTCTGCCAACCGAGCATGAAATTACCACGCACTCGATGCCAAAAGCCTGCTGACAGTGTGGTTGACTCATAGAACGATACCGCCAGTGTGCTGAAACTTTCGCGATCTCTCATCAGCCTCAAACGCCCCTCGGTGGATTCAATATCTGCACGCAGTTTGTCGATCTGTTCTTCGATCTTCAGGATTTCCTCAACGGACTTCGCCTGCGTCAATAGTTCGCGACAGCGTGATTCTGTTTCCTTTTTTGTTTTTAATCTCGCTTCGATATCGACAAACTCTGCAGTGACATCTAGTGCTCGAATCTCACGTTTGTCGAAGTGAGTCACGCCCGCAGAGACACCTGCCAGCAAGCCATCAAATTGTTCGGAAGGAACACGAATCGTCATTGTTTGTTCCAGGGAGTTCGAACTTCGCTGCTCACGATCCTCCGCCAGATACCCCTGATGGGTTTTGACAAGACTTAGAATTTCTATGCGTGTCGCCTTTTGGTCAGAAGTCTCGAATCGCAGCTCACCCTCATGAATCACGCGTCGAGCGGCCTTGGTCTCGCCGCTCAAAACTTCATCGGAAGCCGGAGATATTCCTGGCAAAGCGGCACTTAGCACTGATGCCGTTACGTATTCAGCAGGGCCACCGGATTCACCTGAACAGCCAAGAGGTGCCAACAGCAGCAGGAACCCAGAAAGGCTCAACCATTTGACAGACATCGACCAACTCCAGACAGTGTCATAACATTCGCCTTGCTGTGAAGTGATCGACACGAGAGATTGGTTCAAAGAATCCAGGAACTTTTCCGAATGTTCTGGTATCTGACTTAAATCCATACTTCATCAGGACTTAGTAACCGAAGCTTTGACCCGCATGTCGCAAACCGACGACAACCGCACAGACCTGCAGCTGGTGGACGCCCTGAACAAGGGCGACAGTTCGGCGTTCGATGTGCTGTATTTTCGGCATCGGGATTGGGTCATGCGACTGGCAATGCGCTTCACTGGACATCACGACGACGCTCTCGACGTTCTGCAGGAAACATTCGCCTATTTTGTCCGCAAATTTCCCGGCTTTGTGCTCACTGCGGCACTTACGACGTTTCTGTATCCGGCTGTCAAAAATTTCTCCATCGCCGCGCGACGCAAGCGGCAGCGATCGGTGAATGACAATCAGGAGAAGTTGTCGTTCATCGGTGCCGCTGAGACTTCAGAATCCGCGAATCGTGATGAGATCACTCAGGCACTCTCCGCGTTAACAGAATCGCATCGCGAGATACTGCTCATGCGATTCGTCGATGATATGAGTCAACCAGAAATCTCAGCCGCTTTAGACATAAAGCTCGGCACGGTGAAGTCGAGACTGCATCACGCGCTGCTCGCGATCAGGCAATCGCCGGAAACCCTGGAACGATTGCTTGGCGACTACTGAAACAGTGTGTCGCCAGGTTGTTCGGCGATCCTGAAGATTGGGGCATCTTCAAGGTCTGACGTCACGTGAATCACTTCCGGTGCTGGAATCTTGCCAGGGTCGTGGACAATGTCGGCCTTCACAAGAGTCGCATAGCTCAGACAAAGCAGCAGTCCCATGGTCACTCCATTGGGCAATGCCTCGGGCCCGAAAAATTTCAGCGCGGTACCAGCAGACTTCGCAAGGCGAACCTTCATGCCGTCCCATTGTACGCTGTACATTTCGTCCAGAACCAGGTGCGACAGGAAACCTATGCCGACACCGACAGCCATAAGCACTCGCACCCGCAATTCCTCGCTGTGATATCCCAGAAACGTGATTTCGGATGCGATGAGCAACGCTGGAATGCTGTGAAACATGCCACGGTGAACGGTGAGTTTCCCAAGCAGAAACGCACCACCATATTTCACAACTGAATAGGCGACAATTGCAAAGAGCATCGCTCGATCACGGTGAACTCCGGCGGCTTCCGCGTGCTGCAGCATCATCAAAAGAGCAAGGGCTGCCACAATTCCGGACAATTCTTTAACTGGTCGACCGCTTTCCGAGTCCAAGTCCGGCAACATTCCTGCGACCCATGTGAGCACTGCCACTATCGTTGCCTGAACCAGACTGAAGCCGAACAAGAACACCGCCGCCGTAGCGTAAGCCACGCCCAGAATGCCACTGACGGTGATATGTTCGCGATACGCGGCCATGAAGTGTTGGATTCGCTGAATTCAAAAATGAATGTCGTTATCGCTCGTGATTGGAGCCTTGCTGACAATTTGCATATCGTCAAAGTCAGCGTAATCGGCACAGGATTCTGCAGCCAATGGGGAGCGTTCGAGACATTTCTCAGTTGATCCAGAATACCCAACAGGACACCTGTCAATGAAATGCGCCCCTGAACCGGCAGAATCCGCCGCAAGATAGCTCTCTGGCCCCATCATGCAAATTGTATGTTCATGCCTGTTGCACTCTGAGTCTTCAAAAGATCTGGAATTGCTGCTGCATCACGTACAGACCTGGAGGCCGGACCAAGCAAACCCAATGATCGCCGGAGCGGCGCCCGCCAATTGCTCTTAAATCCAGGTGACTGGGTGTCATCTCCAGAAATCCGTGTTTGCGCTGTTCCGGCATTAGCAGCGGGCTTGATCCGGCCTACGCCGTGCGCAATGCCGATCTAAAACTGCTGCTGCATCGCATACAGCACCATGTTGATTGCCAGCCTTGCGGCATCGGCTTCAACGTATCCATCACATGACAAAGTTGCCTGATGCTCCAACGCACAACTGATGTCGTAGCGGCTGTAGATAATCGCAAAACGTCCGTCGATTTCGATCCCTTCCAGAAGTGGCGGGCCAACTTCTTCTTTGATCTCCAGTGTGGCATTGGCGGCTGACGACACCAATCGCCTCCGTCGAACCTCCTTGATCGCGTAGCCGTTCGCTTCGGTGAATAGTTCGTGATCCGCAGGAATCTGAGTTAACTCCTTGTCTGGATACAGTTGCTTCACCAAATCACGAAAGCCCCGATCAAACTGACGCGAACCACAACAGGAATCCGCCAACAGTACACCACCACGACCAAGATAATCTCGCAGCGATTCATGCTGTGCTGGCTGCAGTTGAAATCGATGCCGCCCGTGCATATACACCAGTGGAAACCGCGACATTTCTTCCAGAGTAATGGGAATAGCATCAGACTTTGTCGCAGCCGCCACACCCACTTTTTCATTTAAAGCGATGAGCAGATTTTTGACCGCCTTTGGAGCAGTCTCCCAGCCGCCGTTGTGACGAAGTTGGCCGATCCGCAGCAAACCGCGTGCGACAACCGCCGCTACTTCTTTGCGTTGTACAACGACATCGTCAAGCTTCTCTGGTGGCTCGCGGCCTGTGGCATACGCGATCACATTCACACCAATGCGAGTGCCGCGAATGATCTGCTGGCTCAGATTTGCATTTCGATCAGGCGGCTCGTGCTTCATCC
>JANOZG010000331.1:0-1925 GCA_031429275.1 Planctomycetota bacterium | reverse complement strand
GTTTCAACCTGCATGATAAAGAGCCCGGGGGCCGTCACTGCCGTCAGCAGCAGACACCACACAGTCGTTTGTATTGGATGTCGATCAATCGCGTGAGCCATCTTGTCGAGCAGTCGATCGAGCGGCTCTTCCATGCGCACTCGCCCTGGAATCGGCACATGACCGGATGCAAACGCTGCTGGCAGAACGGCTAGTGAAACGACAATCACCATCAGCGTGCCAATCGTCATCATGATGGCGAAACTTCGAACTGGCGTGATGTTCGAGACAAGCAATGCGGCAAATCCGACAGCGATAGTAATCACCGTCCACATCACGGGGTGCCACAAATCCCGCAGCACACGCACGGTTGCCTCGTGCTGGTCAAATCTCGCTCGCTGTTCGCGATAGTACACGATGATATGTGTCGTCGTGCCGACTGAAATGACAGTGACCAGGGAATTCAGCATGGAACTGACCATGCTCAACTGCGCGCCCCAGATCACCAGCAACGCTCGCGTGCAGGCAACGGAGGCGATCACGATTCCTACGGACGCCAGTACCCAACGCACGTTTTTGAACATCACAAGTAACATGATGGATAAAACTGCCAGTGACGCGATGTACAGAATATTTCCGTCTCGTTCGACAAGGTTAAACATATCCTGAATCTGCACGGCTTCGCCTGCCACTGCTGCTCCTGGAATCGTCGCGGCTGTCGTTTCGCGAATTGCAGCAATGGTTTCGGCTCGCGATACCGGAGAATTCCCCGCAGAAAGCAGCTGCAACACAATCGCTGTTGAATTCTGATCGGACCCGATCAGTACGCCTTCAAACAGAGTCAGCATTCTCTGACGAGTATTCTTGTTGTACGGCGACTTCCTCAGAATCCGTTCCAGGTCTCGCGTGCGATCCTTGTCAACACCCGGCAGGACGCTGAGTTTTTCTGCAAGGGCAGTGATTCGACGAGCGGAAGTCTGGCTAAGTTCCGGAATGTCGTTTTCAGGGTTCACCTGAATCAATCCGTCTTCGCGCCAGGCGACAATTACGAACTCGTCGCCGCCAAAATCCTGTCGCGACTGCATCAGCAACTGGATATCAGGATTATCCGCAGCGAAAAACGATTCGATCGTCTGATCAAACGTCAGCCGTTTCGCAATGGGAATCGATACTACCAGTGTCACAGTTGCCGCCAGCAGCAACCAGTTTCTATATTTAACCAGACCTTCCATGTGCTCCCTTTTTGCCGCAAAGTTGAATCGTAGCCGATCGTCGAAGAGTCGGGAATCTATGTGCATCGATTAGCATCTATGCGGCAAATTCGGGACAATGTTACGAGATGGCACAATAGAAAGTGAGGTTTTTGAAGTCTCGCTTGGCAGCACACGTGCAAAACTCAAACAAGGCGACGAAAGCGAAATCGATGACACTTGACGATCTGCTGAAACAATACGAACAAGGGCCAGAGCAGCTAAGAACCGCTATTCTAGGAGTGCGCGAGGACCAGTTTGACCTAACTCCCGTACCGGGCAAATGGTCGATTCGGCAGGTCGTTTGTCACATTGCGGACTTTGAGCCCGTCTATACCGACCGCATGAAACGTGTCCTGGTCGAAGATAACCCGACTATGTTTGGCGGTGATCCGGATGTCTTTGCCGCTGGCCTGCATTACGAAAAACGAAGTGTGCATGAAGAGCTGGATTTGATTTCCATCGTCCGGCGTCAGATGGCCGTCATCCTGCGGAATACCGACATCGAAGATTTCCAACGCACTGGCGTCCATTCCGAAGCAGGCCCACTGACTCTGGAAACTCTGCTGGAACGCATCACCAGGCACATTCCGCACCACGTTAAGTTCATCGAAGCCAAGATCGCCGCGATGCGCTGATTCGGCAGGACCATCACTACTTGTGCTCTGTCAACCTTTAGAATTGGGGTTGAGTTGT
>JANOZG010000330.1:0-11408 GCA_031429275.1 Planctomycetota bacterium | reverse complement strand
GCACCCTTCGGGCCATTTGGCTATTGGTCGCTGACCCCTTTTCTAGGCTTGACAGAGCACTGCCTCAGTATACTCAAAAATGTCCGCTTGCACCAGAAAGTTTCCTTTAGTGCTGAATTTCACAGTTCGGCAACTCGTTCTGCAATTCGGCGACACCCTCGGATGTTACTGAGGTGCCAGGCAGCACCAGTTTGCGGAGGCTCTTGATCATGGCGAGATGTTTCAGTCCGCGATCTGATACGCTGGTGGCGTTCAGATGGAGCGTCGTCAATCGGTTCAGTCGGGAAAGCTCCATCAGCCCGCGTCGTTGATTTTTGTACGATTGGCGGAGAAAAACTGCCAGTCGGGCGTCGTCAGTGTTGATCTTGCAGCGATCTGATTGGGCAGCTGCAGCATTCGCACTTTTGACGCGGGAGACCAGAGGCATGCTCACCTCGCATTCGTTTTCAAACGAAGAATTGTTGAAGGCAGAGTTTCAAAACCTCATTTGTCCACTGCGGCCGCCGACCGAAGTTGACTCTCCGAGGTCAGCCTTTGCGAGAATAGGCGAACGATCGAGAATGCCCAGTGGCCCTTCATGCTCTGGGAAAAAGGAGTGCGTAGCGTCCCGACCGCTTTCAAGTTCCAGTTCCAGCCTCAGAACACCTTCGCCACTCTGGCTGCAAACGGTGATCGAAGTGAAGTTCCGGTGGACGACTCTTCCCTTATCGCGCTCAGCCACAGGGAAACCTATGAGGCTTCGTGTCTGAATTTGAACGTGTCATGTGCGTTTGAGAAAGGTTTGAGAGTGCTTTGGGCAGTCGCATCACCTGACATCGCTGTTGAACATCAGTTAATTGCACGAGGCCCAGTTGTGCCTTAAGCTCCCGATTCAGAACCCGGAGACCTGAAATTCTGGAGCACCCATGAAGTCTGTGTCAACTTTCTCGTTATTGTTGCTCGCATATATTGCTTTGGTGAGTACATCGTATGCAGCACCACCCAATGTCCTCATCTTTCTGGCGGATGATGCGGGCTGGGGAGATTACAGTCATTCTGGGAATCGGCAGGTCTCAACGCCAAATATCGATTCGATCGCTGCTGGCGGTGTGTCGCTGGACCGTTTTTATGTCTGCCCGGTCTGCTCGCCGACTCGCGCTGAATTTCTGACGGGGCGTTATCATCCGCGAGGCGGCGTGACGGGTGTATCGACAGGGCAGGAGCGACTGAATCTGGATGAGAAGACCATTGCAGATGCCTTTAAAGCGGCAGGGTACGCGACGGGAGCGTTTGGTAAGTGGCATAACGGAAGTCAATGGCCCTACCATCCGATGGCTCGCGGGTTTGATGAATACTTCGGACACACATCCGGACACTGGGGCGAATACTTTGATCCTCCGCTGGAGGACAACGGACGCATGGTCCACACCAAAGGCTACATCGTGGATGTCTGCACGGATCGAGCTCTGAGTTTCATCGATCGCAACAAGGACAAGCCGTTTCTGTGTTACGTTCCATTTACAACGCCGCATTCTCCCTGGGCCGCGTTGGAAGAAGACTGGAAACGCTTCAAGGAAAAGCCAATCACGCAGCGTGCGACTGATCCGAGGGCAGAAGAATCTGACCACACGCGGTGTGCACTGGCGATGATGGAAAATCAGGACATGAACGTGGGCCGAGTGCTCGCGAAGCTCAGTGAACTCAAGGTCGAGGACAATACGATCGTGGTTTATTTCTCAGACAACGGGCCCAACAGCTTTCGTTGGACAGGCGGTATGAAAGGCCGCAAAGCCAGCACAGATGAAGGAGGAGTGCGCTCTGTCTGCTACATTCACTGGCCAGCAAAACTACCGAAAGGACACACCGTCACACAAATCGCCGGAGCAATCGATTTGATGCCGACACTGACTTCGCTGGCAGGTGTGAAGCGAGTCGGCGATAAGCCGCTGGACGGACGTGATTTGACTCCCTTGCTGATGCAGCAACAGGCTGACTGGCCGGGACGTCTTCATTTTTCGACATGGGCAGGCAAGGTCAGCGTGAGAACTCAGACCCATCGCCTGGATCACGAAGGCAAGCTGTTCGACATGATTGGCGATCCAGGCCAGACGACTCCGGTCAACAGCAAGCAGCCGGAACTGGTCGCTGAACTCATGGCAGCTGTCGCAGCCTGGCGTCAGGAAGTTTTCGCCGAAGCCGACAAACAATCGAGGGGCAAAGGTGAAAAGAAAAAAAGCGGCGGCAACGCTGTTGATCCCCGACCACTGACGGTTGGCTACAGCAAATTCCCCATCACCATGCTGCCTGCTCGCGATGGGGAACCGCACGGCGGAGTCAGACGCAGCAGCGGAGCTCCCAACTGCTCGTACTTTGTTGACTGGACCAGTAAAGACGACAGCATGGTTTGGCTGTTGGATGTCCACACGGCTGGTCGCTATGACGTCAGTGTTGACTATACATGTAAAGTGCCTGATGCCGGTTCCACGTTTGAACTCAGTTTTCAGGACGCTCGCATCAGCGGCAAGGTAACGCCGGGCTGGGATCCGCCGCTGAACACGAACCAGGACACACTTCCACGCCCAGACGGCGAAAGTCAGATGAAGGAATTCAAAACGTTGAATCTTGGCGAAGTCAGTCTTCCCGCCGGAATCGGTCCGCTTACTCTGCGAGCACTCGAAATTCCCGGCAAGTCCGTGATGGATGTCCGCCGCGTGACGTTGACGCTGTTGCAATAACTGGGCTTGATGTGAGCCTCTCCGTCATGCCCGTTCGCCATTTTGAAACTGGGCAAGAGAAGTTGGACTCGTTATGCTGGCCAAACTGTTTTCGTCCTCTCACCAATCAGGAAAACTCATGCTGTCTCGAATTGTTCAACTCACCTTCGGAGTCTGTCTCGCACTATCCTTCGTTTCTTCTGCCAATGCGCAGGACGCGGCCAAGGATGCTGTACCGCTAAAAGTACTGCTGATCACCGGCGGCTGTTGTCATGATTATCCGTTTCAGGCCGAAGCGTTGGCGAAGGCCGCGACGGAGCGTGGCGTTAAGATCGACTGGAAAGTTGTCAATGAAGGCGGCAACGGAACGGAAGCAGAGATCGATCTCTACAAAAATGAAAAATGGGCGGAAGGCTACGACGTGGTTGTTCACAACGAATGCTTCGCCAACACAAAAAATCCCGACTACATTCGTCGCATCACAAAGGCTCATTTCGAAGGAGCCAATGCAGTCGTCATTCACTGTGCCATGCACACGTACCGAGCCGCTGAAATCGACGACTGGCGTCAGATGCTGGGCGTGACCAGTCGGAAACATGATCACAAGAGCAATTATCTTGTGAAGAACGTGAAGCCTGAGCATGCCGTGATGAAAGATTTTCCAAAAGAATGGACGACGCCCAGCGACGAATTGTACATCATCGAAAAAGTCTGGCCGGACACCGAGGTGCTGGCAACTTCTATCAGTGAAAAGACCGGCGACCTGCATCCAGTCATCTGGACTCATCAGTATGGCAAGGCCCGCGTCTTCGGCACGACCTATGGTCACGCCAACGAAACGTTCGAAGACAAGGTGTTTTTAGACGTCGTGATCAACGGCATCAAATGGGCCGCTGGCAAGTAGGTCAAATGTCCCGGATCGTGAGCCGAACGCGCTAGCGTCGGGCCAAACGTCGCACCACAGCTGCGCGATCCGGCCCGCAGCTGTCGCCTTCGGCTCACAGTTGCATTAGCCCGGCGACGCTTTCAAAATCGGTCGCAGTCGCAGCAGGTTTCTGAAGTTCTCGCCGAGAATCAGCTTCTTGTCGTGTTCTGAGATTTCAGCGCCGATGATTTTTCCCAGTTCTGTGCCGAGTGATCTGGAAGGAATGTGGCTGCCGAAGATGATGCGTTCGGCACCAAGTTCCCGGATCGCAAGTTCGATAAATCCAGCCGTCGCATCGAAGCCCGATGTTTCGATCAGGATGTTGGGAGAATTCTGCACTGCTCGGATACCACGTTCCCATTCGCCGCCAGCGTGAGCACAAACGAATTTCTGTTCAGGATATCGCGTGGCAAGTTCAGCGAGTTCCGAAGGCGTTGATTCTCCGGGACCCTGCTTTCCGCCGGTCTTGAACCAGGTGTGCTGCATAATGACCCCGTTCAATTCGGCGATGCGAGGCACCAGCCGATCAAAATTCGGATGCGTACACGTCATCGAACCGGGGTCGCCGCCGGGAAAATAGACGCCGACCATTGGACCATCGCGCAGCCAACGGTTCAGTGCATCCAGCGACGCAGAAACGTTGTTGGCATTGAGCTGAATCATGCCCAGCAGCAGATCCGGCCATTGTTTGAGTGCTTTCAAAATGACGTCGGGGGTTGATTGGGCCAGTTCTTCGTAGGCGGCATCGTTGGTGGTGCCAATACCGACGTGCGGGAAGTAACACAATTTCTCAAAGTGTGCCTTCCTGATAGCTGGCAATGAACGCTCCACGTCGGCGATCAACGCGCTGCTTCCGTCAGCTCCGGGATGTGAGTACGCCGGTGTGAAGTAGGAGTCCCAGATGCGGTAGCTTTTCAACTGCTCCGCTGATGGTAAACCGAGCTGGATATCGGCGAGTTTCATGCGGTCATCTTTCCAGCCATGTGTTCGGCATTTCTTGAAAGCACGGCCTGCAATGACGCTTCGTCCAACACGTCAGATTCGTGGACTCGAATCAACGCCGCTTCGGGAATCAGAAATGGCGAATGGCTTCCATAGAGCACTCGACCGGGCGGCACACTTTGGACAAGTTTCGGCACTCCGTCCGTTCCGTCCACTCGAGCTGTGTCAAAGAACACTCCGGGAGATTCGCCCAGTTGCTGCAGCAGAGGCGACCGCAGGTTGTGGTTCAGTATCTGCACTCGGGCGGCGGGGATCTCTTTCACCAGCTTGATCAGCGGAACCAGGTTGACATCAGCAACCTGCACCAGCGACGACTGCGTACGACTGTCTTCCAGAGCGGCCGCAATCTGGATGAAACATCCGGCAGCTGTGGCGAGTTCCAGCAGTCTCCGGAACCTCGGATCATCCAGAGTATATCCGTGGTAATTCGGATGCAGTCGGATTCCTGGCATCTTGTGCTCGTCAATGCATCGGCGAAGATTGCCTTCCCAGCCAGGCAGTTCGAGATTGATCGATCCGATGGGAATCAGTTCACCGTGAACTCGACACGCATCCGCCAGTCGCTGGTTCACTCCAGCGATATCGCGGTGCAGAATTCCCTCAAAGCTGCCAGCCCACGCCTGAGAGATTCCAAGCAACCGCAGTTTGTTAACGAGCGCATCTGTTTCGTCAAGTGGCAGACGACGAAAGGGCCAGCGAAAGAGGCTGATGTTGGTGTCGATGATGCGAAAACCTGGCTGGACTTCGTCCGCCGACCACGCCATCGTCGGCACCAGCGCGGATGTCATCCCGGCCGCGACAGCAAGTGAAAGAACTTTACGACGATGCATCTGCATGTGTTCCTGCCATTGGCGATTGACAGCCTGCGACATCCTGTCGAATCCGCGGATGCGTTTGTTAGACTTCAAACAAGCGACGTTTATGTTCGCCACTTGGTTTACCCCAGTGGTTTACAGGCTTCTGCACTACCCGTCGTTTCACCTGAAAAACAATTTGTGTTGAAAGCATGACCACGCGAGGTAGTGCAAAAGCCGTAGTCCACCGGGATGAACAGACTGTTGATTTAATCCTAACCCGAAGCGTCAGCGAGGGATTGTTGTTGAAAAACGCGGCAGATCTTATCCCTCATTGACGTTTCGGGTTGTGAAAACCCCATTAAATCAACAGCCTGATGAACCCAGTGGCGTCGCTGATTCGTTCGTTCAACTCAGACTTCAAACTGAATCAGCGGCCAAGTGCCCAGCAACAGAACTTATACTTTCGGCCGCTATTGCAGGGACACGGTGCATAGCGATCCGTTCCAGGAAACTTTTCATTCGTCGCCGTTTTGGACTGCGACGGCTGTGACCACGACGATGGGCGACTTTGTGAATTGCCTGCCGAAAGCTGCCGCTTCATGCGCGGGAACATTTCCTGATGACGCCGGATCATGGGGTCGATGACGGAACTTCGAAATTCCGCGAACTCTTCGTCGTCCATATCAACGCTCGGCTGCAAATCGCGGATCTGTTGTTCCTGCATGTCGTCCGGCAAGAGCGCAAGGTTGTAGCAAAGCGTGCTGAGGGCGAATGCTTTTTCTATTTCTTCCACAGAACCATCGGTCTGATCGATAAGCGGTTGCGCGTAGGCAACAATTGCTTCTGCTATAGCTCCCATGTCAAATTCCCTCCATGAGTTTGCACCGTACGAATCTCAACCCGCAGCAAGCCAAGGACCCTCCGTCGTACCGCCGATCGCTGCCGCACACCGCGATTCTACCACGGCAATGCCCTGTTGTGAACCCGTGCTGCGAAGCAAAAAAAGGCGAGCGGCTGGGCGTCAATGTAGCCATCATCGCTCCGCGTGATGAGCCCACATGGGACGACCCTCATCCATCAGAACACGTTGTCTGTTGCGCATCTTCTCATTGGGATGTTGAATAGTTGGATGTGTAATCTGAGTGAACGTGAACACTTGTGGGCTCATCAGGCGGAGCGTGGGCTGTGCGACAAATAGCAATTTGTTCGATTTCTCAACAATCTGATGACGTCATTTCTGTTCCGAGGGACACTTCAATTTCCGGGCCATCCTGTCTGCCGAGCCTGCTTTCAATGGCGATGACGTGGACTTAAGCAATCCATGTGGTGTCAGGACCGTTTTGTGCTTTTTGTGGCTGGAATACAAGTCGTACGCAATCGTAGTTTTGCGAGCCACGAAAAACACAAAGACACACGAAAAAATCGCAGCACCGTTATTGCAAGTTTGTAAATTGGCGATTCAGGCGGAGCTTATGCTGCAACCATCGGTTCGCGGTCGAATATGAGGTGAGTCGTCGGCGAGCGGGGGATGTCAATCCCCTGATTGCATTTTGTGTTTCACCGCGATGTGGACGGGAGTCGCAGAACCGCAAAACGCAGGAGTCACAATCAGGGGACTAACGTCCCCCGCTCGCCCGAATTCTGAGCGCGCGAAACAAAACAATCAGGTCGCCAGTCCGGATGATTGTCGCCAAGCACCGCCAGGCTCACGAGCGGTTTGTCGTATTTGTCGCGGATGCGATAGTAATAGACAAACATAAGTTCGGCAAACTCTTCGACTCGTTGAGACTGCACTTCCACATGAATCAGCAGCCACTTGCTCGCCCCGTCAAGTAACTTCACTTCGACAAGTTTGTCCACCGTCCGCACGCCCGCATCGCTGACCGGAGCGATCTGTTGCAATTCCTTGTCCAACGCGATAACCGGTTGTGACCAGTCAATGGCATCATGCAAATCGAGAAAGCCAAATTCCATGAACGGCTTCAGAAACGCATCCAGAAATTCTTTCCATGGGCTGTCGTATTCGGTCATTCGTGCTCTCGTCAGGATGATGCGGTCTGAACGGAGTTCAGACTACCTCGATTACAAAGCGTTGAAAACTGCCCGGTGGAAAACGGATGTTTTGTTCGCTGCCATCTTTTTGTGTTCAAATCGCAAAATCGGTCGCACTACCGGTGCGCTCTGTTGATAAAATCATCGCTCCTGTATAGCAACGTTTTATTCCCCTCGCATGACACCTGTTTTTGATTTCCTTGAAGGAATTAGTAAATGACAAAGCGGCCAGATTTATTGAAAGACTACAAGATCGTGGAAATCGTTTTAGACAATTTCTTGATCTACATCCGAATTGTAGAAGATGGAAAGCAAGAATACTTGGGTGAAAAAGATGGATTCCCCAGTGACAAGATCGTCGCGCACTTCAAGTCTGCAAAAAAATCCGCAGAAAAGAGAGATAAGAAACCGACTCGGATGGATGAAGCTGGCGCGGCTGCTCGGAATGCGCACGTCAAAATCCTGTCAATTCTTTTGAATACTACCAAGCAGGTCGCGGAATGCGAGAAGAAGCGATTCGTACAATCCTTCCGAGAGTTGTTTCCAGACCGAGTCTTAAACTCGAATCGCTAGATTTTGCGACTGTCCACAGCAAAGGAGCTTCACCAGTTCGTTGAGCAGCAATGCGAACTCCGCCGCCACTTCGATTTAACCCCGAATATCTGCTCCGTCCTTCAACCTTGCAGCCCTCAGAGAAATAAAACACGATGCCCATTTAGATCAAGAGAACCCTTTTGGGTGGGATCACTGTTGCATACAACTGCCCCGAATGCCGTGAAAGATTGCGGTCGGCTACGAATCAGATTGGGAAAAAAGACGCATGCCCAACGTGTCAAACTCAATTTATCGTCCCGGGTGAGCAGGAACTTCACCGGCTCCAAAGTAACGAGAAAGCGGCGTCAGAACGGAGGGCTGCTGCGGCGGCTGTGAAAGTAGCCGCAACAATCGCGAAACGGGAGGTAAAAAGGAAGGCAGCGGTGGCCACGAGAGAAGCAGCCGCTCTCAACGAAAAAAGGACGCAGAATGGGAACAATAGCCCAGAAGAATTGGGGGAAGTTGAGATTCCCACGCCACAGCAACGAGCCAACGCGAGAGGATGCCTACTTGTATGCCTCTCAATCGCTGCGACATTCGTAATACTACTAATTATAGGATTGATTGTTGGGCCGAATGGATCAGTTCCTGATGGACATGTCCCTGATGGATCCGCTCGACCTGGGGCTCAACCAATGTTCGAGGAATCCACTACATTACGTATATCCGGCGGCGGTACAGTGCCAGTTGCTAATTCGCAAGAGGCACACGACCGACTGATTCAGCTGTCTGCGGCAAACGACAGTATTGGCGTGAACCAGATGATGCTGACGGGTAGCGTTTGGACGGTTCCGAGTGGAACAAGGTGCCGTGTGATCGAGGTCGGGTTTTTCACGTCTGAAGTGAGAATCTTGGATGGCACAAATGCCGGGCGGGAATGTTTTGTGGCGAGCGACTTCGTCGAGCGATAGTCATTTATGGCGGCAGACGGGTAGGGAGGCGGTCAACGGGGACACAGCATTGTGTTGTAGTCTGCATGCTCTGAGCACCACGCTTTCAGTCTTCCGCCCACCCTCCTGCTTTTGTTGGAGAGCATGATAGCTTTGGGCCTCAAACACTGGTGACTTCGAGCGTTCATTCGAAACTCGTTGACCATCGCCTCAAAAGACTGGTAAACTGTGATGACACACAGGAGATCTTGATCATGCCGACATCCACACAGGAATTGCAGAGTTTTCAGCAGTATGCCGCTACCCGTATTCAGAACGGCGGAGCGAAGTTGGAGCTGGATGATTTACTGGACGAATGGAAACATCAGAATCCAGATCCTCAGCAACTGCAGCAGGACGCTCTGGCCGTCAAGGCATCACTCCGTGACCTGGAACACGGTGAAACCGGAACACCGGCAGAGACTGTGATTGCCGATCTTAAAGCCAAGTACAATCTGACCACCGAGTCATGAAGGAGTTTAAAATCCGAATCCTTCCGCGTGCTGTTGGCGATCTGGACCGGATTCTCGGCTGGACATACGAACGATCGCCTCAGGGAGCCGCCTCCCTTTTGGCAGCATTCGAAAAAGCACAGCTTGCCCTCAAACGCTCGCCGGAAGCCTATTCCACCGCCCCTGAATCGGACCTGCTGGGAATGGAACTTCGTCAGGTCTTCTTCAAAACTCGCAAGGGAAATACCTATCGAATGATCGTGAAGCTAAATCCTGACGCTGTGCTCGTACTGCGAATTCGCGGCCCCGGTCAGCCGCCTTTAACAGCCGAAGAGCTCAAGACAAATCAATAGCTAACTCAAAATCCCCGTCACGACTCGCGGCACTTCGAAACCGGTGAGTCGTTCTTCCAGACCGCTGCGTTTGAAGAACAACTTCTGATGATGCAATCCCAACAGATGCAGAATCGTCGCATGGAAATCATGAACGCTGACTGGATTTTCGACCACGCTGTGACCGAAGTCGTCGGTGGTGCCGTAACTTGTGCCGCCTCGAATGCCACCGCCCGCCATCCATGATGTGAACGCCTGCATGTTGTGATCACGCCCAGTGTAGACGTCTCCGGATTTCTGAGAGGTTGGCGTGCGTCCGAATTCGCCGCCCCAGATCACCAGTGTCGAATCCAGTAGCCCGCGTTGTTTCAGATCGCGAAGCAATCCGGCCACAGGCATGTCAGTGCGAAGGCAGGCACCGCGGTGATTGTCGGCCAGATCCACGTGACTGTCCCACGGTTGTTCTTCAAGGAAAATCTGCACGAAGCGAACACCACGTTCGACCAACCGACGAGCCAGCAGACAACGACGACCGAACGAATCGGTCGCCGTTTCGCCTACACCATACATCGCCAGCGTGTGCTGACTTTCCCGCGTCAGATCAAGAGCTTCGCCTGCCGACAACTGCATCCGTGCCGCCAGGCCGTATGATTCAATGCGAGCGTCGAGCTCCGATTCGTAAGGACGTTCCTGACGATGAATGTCGTCAAGCCTGCTCAGGAGACTCCGTGCAGATTCGGTCACGACCGAAGGCTGTTCGTACTGCTGTTTGAGATTCAGAATTGGCGAACCGGTCGGACGGAACGGAGTTCCCTGGAAGACGGGCGGCAGAAATCCGGCAGTCCAGTTGCGAGTTCCATTCTTGGGCGGGCCGAGCGGATCATTGAGCACAACGTAGGCGGGCAGGTTTTGATTCTCTGAACCCAATCCATAGACGCTCCACGCTCCGAGCGTGGGATGTCCCATAAACAATCGGCCGCTGTGAATCTTGTAAAGTGCGTTGTCGTGGTTGGGATGGTCGGTCCACATGGAATTGATCAGGCAGATGTCGTCCGCCATTTGCGACGTGTGCGGCAGAATGTCGGCCATCCACATGCCGGATTTGCCGTGCTGGGCAAACTTGTATCGACCGCCCATCATCACGCCGATATCTGCCGTGCTTTGGTTGCCGATGTCTTCCGGATTGCCAGGGTAGGGCTTGCCGTCCATTCGATTCAGAACAGGCTTGGGATCGAACAGATCCATCTGACTCGGACCGCCGCTCATGAACAACTGAATGACGGAAGTGGCTCGCGCCGCATGATGACCGTTTCGCGGCTTGAGATTCTGAGCAGGCTTTGGCGAATGAGCTGCAGTCTCCGATTCAGCTCCAAGTGCCGACGTATTGCCGAAAAAATCCTGACACAGCAATTGAGTCAGCGCGGCACCGAGCAGGCCGTCGCTGGTGCGGGCAAAGAAATCTCGGCGAGTTGTCTGACATGATGGTCTCAACGGTAGACTCAATCGATATAAAGGAACGCGGCAGAATTCAAAATGGTGTGACAATAGGTCGCCAGCGCGGCGTGTTGATCGCCGTGCCATTCGGATTGCAGCGTGCCGAGTGCTTCGACTCCGATGCGCCGCTCAACGTCG
>JANOZG010000329.1:0-4874 GCA_031429275.1 Planctomycetota bacterium | reverse complement strand
GGCTTCAGCGATGCTTCATATGCTTCCGGCGAAGACGTGTCGACCGTAAATCGCTCGGCTCGAGTCGCAGCCGTTTTTTCGATTTCCTTCAGCAGGAACCGATCAATGCCGTCCACCATCTGCGACGCGAGATCACCTTCTAACATGAGCGGCGAAGTGTCTGTTGGTTGCAAGTCTTGTGCTGAGGCACCGCAGTCTGTGGCGGCGGTTACGAAAGCGGCGAGTAGTGCAGGCAGAAGCAAGTGCGTGCGAAACATGTTCAGTCTCCGGAGGGCGGTGAGAGCGTCGAAACGCAACCGAGGGGCTCCGTAGTCTGCATGGATTCGTCAGAGAATTCCACTCACTGTGGGCTAAATACATTTCCCGGCGAGCGGCATGCGTCAGCTTGCCGGTACGATGTGATTCAAACACCGTATGTCAGTGTCAGCGATTTTTCGAGAAGTCAACGACACGAAACTGTATTTGTACCGGCGGGCCGACGCCGCACTATTCTCCAATTGTAATTGCGAGCTGCAGTTTTAATTGGCAGTCGATTTCGAAGGATCAAAACCTTCCGCTGACTGAGGAGCCGTAGATGTTGACTCACGATCGATCATTGCATCGCGAATTTCACGAGCACGCTGAAGATCCGTTTTGGCTTCATCGGACTTGCCGGCCTCACGGCGAATATCAGCGCGTTTTTCGTAGGCGATTGCAACCTGTTCGTCAAAGCGGCCGGCACTTTCAAAATCAGAAATGGCATTGTCAAAGTTTTCCAGACGCATCCACAGGTCACCACGCAGCGAGTACGCTTCCTGAGACGATTTCACGACAATTGACTCATCACAATCCAGCATTGCTTTCTGAAGTTCGCCCGTGGCCAGCCATGCTGAAGCGCGGCCTCGCAGCGCATCTGCGTTACCGGGGTTCACGATCAATGCCCGTGTGAAATCCTGAATCGCGGCTCCATACTGACTGCCGTTCATCAGATGTTTGCCTCGCACAATCCATGCTGCCGAATTACGCGAATTGCGAGCGGCTTGTTGAGACAGCAGGTTTAGTTCCTCAATCCAGGCAAGTTTGTTTGCGTCCTTTTGAGCCTCTTCAAAGCGATTCAATTTCAGCAATGCTGCACGATGGTGATTCAGCCATCGCATGTCCATTGGCTCCAATTCCGAGGCACGAGCGAAAGCCTTCAAGGCATCTTCGTATTTGTTCTGTTGCATATAGACCAAGCCACTGTTGTTCCATGCCGTGACGTAAGTTTCCTGAATACGCAGAGCTTGCTGCAGATCTGGCAAGGCAGCGTCAAACTGATTGAGCTTGAAGCGAGTAAAGCCGCGGTTGTTCCACGCATCGGCGAACTTTCGATCTCCCTCGATCGCTTTTGAAAAATCGGCCTCTGCAGCCTTATAGTCCTCATTCGTAAGGTGGATTAGTCCGCGATTGTTGAGTGCGGCCGCGTGCGCTGGATTGAGCTGTATGGCTTTTTCGAAGTCGGTCACTGCTTCTTTAGTCAGCCGCTGCGACATTAAGAAATAGCCACGATAGTTGTAGTAGTCAGCACTGTCAGGGGCGAGTCTAATGGCGGTACTGAAATCGACGCGGGCATTGGCGTTTTCGCCGTGAAGGACATAAACGTCGGCTCGCATGCGAAACAAACTGGCATCATCGGGAGATAGACCAATGGCCTGACTGATTGCTTCAATCGCGACAGCATGATTGCCAGAAACCACGCCTGAGTTGGCTCTCTGCAACAGCTGGCGTACAGAATCAGAATACTGTGAGATCGTTTTGGTTTTTGCGACGTCTTTACCGGTAGTTGAGGGAGTCTGGTTGCCGGAAATTGAAAGCGGAATGCCTGCTGATCCGTTTTCTGGAACTTTAGTTTCCGAACCACATCCAGCAGCCAGCAATAGTGACCCAAAAGTCAGCAATACACGACGCATCGAATCGCTCCATCGAATAATTCTCGAGATCGGACCGATTCCTGCGGCCCTGCATTCAGCAAAATAGCTTGTATCCGTGATGCGTTTCCGATGTCAATCTGAGTTGCTTCAAAAACAGTTGTCTGGGTAAGCTAGCCGGACGTGTGCCGTGATGAGGCAAATCGTACTTCGGCGGAAAATGACAGTTTGATCACAAATGTCGGTCCTCAAGTGCAAAGTGATATTGGTGCCGCTGTGCCCCTCCATTTCATTGAAAGCCCCAAATGACATCCAATTCTCATCAGCAGATCGTGCGTTGCGCCCTATTCGCAGCGTTGATGCTCAGCTTGCAGCATGCCTCTTGTTTTAGCGACGAAAAAGCGAAGAACACGAGTTCTGAAAGCTCGGATGTTCAGCGGGTTGAAGTACTGAATTCGGAACTCCTGGAGTCGCTTACCAAACAGCTGCGCAAGAAAGGCATGATTGATCCAGCCGCTGGGGACGCTGTCGATCAATACTCTGCACGTGGTGATCTGCAGATGTTTCTGGGAGAATTTGAAAAGGCCGAAGCTGACTATTTGCAAATGGTCAAATTGAAGCCGGAGCTTGATGCGTCTCACTGGCGGCTGGGGATCGCAATGTTCTTTGCAAATCATCCCAAGCAGGCTGCTGAACAGTTCGACAGATACAACTCCTTCGACAACATCGATCGGGAGAACGGCATCTGGCGTTATCTGTCGCACTATCGTGCGTTCGGCAAGGAGGAAGCGAAGCGTCAGTTGCTGCGTTATGAAAAAGACGATCGGCCGCCATTTAAAGAAGTGTATCGCTTATTCGATGACACACTGACGGCTCGTGAAGTATTGCAGGCGATTCCTGCAGATCTTCCCGACGGGGCGCGCGCTTCTCGGTTGTTCTACTCCCATCTCTATATTGGCATGAATGAAGTTGCTGAAGAGAATATTGATGATGCAAGAAGATCGCTGATCATGGCAACACTCAATCCATGGCCGCGAAAAGCTGGCTTCGGCCCTGACTACATGTGGCATGTTGGAAGACTGCAATACATCAAAATTAAAGACTCGAAATGAAACTCAAACCATCGTCTTTAAATTGAAGAGAAAGAGTAGTTTGTGCCTTGCAAATACTTCCCGCGCGCGGGAAGGTGAAATTGATAGCTTCCTGCCTCTGAGAAAAGAAAGTGGCGTTGTTTCAGCCGCCTTGTCACTGTCGAACATGAGAGGCAGAATCCCAAAGCCTCTCTGTTAATTCCTTTCCGCAACGTGCGGTCGGTTAAGAAGTTGTGCAGTCTGCGATGGGTTGTGTTCAGTCGCGACGTCTTCTTTTTCACTTCTGATGGCTGGTAGGGTTAAATGACTGATCCAAAGCCTTCGACGAACGATATTCTCTCGAAGATTCGCGCTAAAGCTGCTGCAGCTGCACCGCCAGAGGCTTCGTCGAGTAATGAGTCGCCTGATGTGCCTGCTCCGCCGACAGGTGAATCGTCGCCTGTTGTCAACGTCGCTCCAGTTGCCCCGAAAAGCACTGCTGACATTATGGCTGCCGCTCGCGCCGCGAAACCAGCGGCGGCTGCTCCGTCTGGAACTGCGGCCATTCTCGCCGCGGCAAAGAAGCCCGCTGGTGATTCAGCAGCACAAACTGCCGGTGCTGCTCCGAAGAGTCCTGCAGACATCATGGCTGCAATTCGTGCCAAGGCAGGTGCTGCTTCGGCGTCAGCAGTGGCTCCGGCTGCAAATCCTTCGGAAATCGCATCGCCGGTTGCGAAGATCGATCCTTCCAAGGCTGCCGGGCTGTCTGCGGCTGATATGATCAAAGCGGCTCGGACAGCAGCGGTTGGGGTAGTGGATGCACCTCCCAAGGTTGTTTTGCCAACCAAGCCGCTTCCTGGAAAAACGCCTGCAGCAAAGCCTGTCTCTGGAAAGGCGGCTGAAATTGATCGACGCAATATGTTGTCTATTGCTGTCGGTGCACTATGTTCATGGGTGGTGTTGGCTTGGGGGTCGATGATTGCCGCATCAACTGTTGGAGTGCTTGGTGTTGCACGCTTTATGATGCCGAATGTTCTTGTGGAGCCGCCGACGAAGTTTAAGATCGGTCCGCCTAATGACTATGCTCCAGGGACTGTTTCAACTAAATGGCAAGCTCAATTCAATATTTGGGTTGTCAATGGTGAGGTTGATGGCGTGCGTTCCATCTATGCGTTGAGCACAGTTTGTACTCATCTCGGATGTACGCCGAACTGGTTGGAGGGTGAGCAGAAATTCAAATGCCCATGTCACGGTTCTGGTTTCTACAAGACAGGCGTGAATTTCGAAGGCCCTGCTCCTCGTCCTCTTGAACGTTTCGGTATCCGGCTCGCTGAGGATGGAATGGTGGAAGTCGATAAGAGTGTCAAGTTCCAGAAAGAGCTTGGTCAGTGGTCCAATCCTGCGTGTTTCGTGGGTGTGACTTGATATTAGTATGCTGAGTTGATGCGAAGCGTTTGGCCGGCGGTTTTGTCAGTGTTGGTCGGATGATGCTGTAGTTGATCTTGGGTTCAGCTTCGATGCATCACGGGTTCGCGGTGTTATCTATTTGATAGTGTTATTACTTGGTCTGAGGAACTGAAGGTGTCAGTCGGCGACTACATTCGTAACTCACAAATCTGGAAGAGTGTTTTTCGGCATCCAGCCCCTACGGATCGACGTAATCGCGTCGTGGTGATGCTGACGAACTTCTTCCTGCATCTGCACCCGGTGTCGATCAAGAAGCAGGGCATCGCCCTGAGTTACACCTGGTGCATGGGCGGGGTGACGTTCTTCTTGTTCCTGGTCGAGACCGTGACCGGCGTGCTGCTGATGTTCTACTACCGCCCCACGGTCCAGTGGGCGTACACCGACATCCAGGCGCTGCGCGACGTGACGTCCCTGGGGATCATGCGCGAGATCCATCGGTGGGGCGCCCACG
>JANOZG010000328.1:0-2779 GCA_031429275.1 Planctomycetota bacterium | reverse complement strand
CCGTGCCTTGAAATCCCAACCCGAAACGTCAGTGAGGGATTTTGCACTACAACTTGATCCCTCGCTGACGCTTCGGGTTGGGATAGACGGAACTTATTTCGGGACTGTTCCTTAGTGGTTAAACAGGAATTCTTTCGAATTCAGCATGGACCAGAAGATGTCTTCAAGAGCTTCCTTCTTATTTTCCTGTTCAGTCACGATTGCAACAAGCGAAGCCGTTTCTTCAGCAGTTGGTCCCCGTGAAAAACAACGAATATACATTTCTGAGATGATCTCAGCTGGGGTCTTATTCTCAACCAATCGTTTTGTCACCAACCCGCCCTGCTGGATCTTGGCATTCGATGTGTCGCCATTGATCAAATGCAGAGCCTGCGAAAGATTCGGTTCCATCTTCACTTCGCAGGAACAAACTGTTTCCCGCTTTGCTCGTCCAAATGTTGTCAGGAAGTAAGTTGCGGTGTTTCCGTCTGCAATTTGAACAGCGCGAGCTCCGGTGGGAAGGCCTGGAAACTTATCCTGAGTGCTTGTGACTTCACTTATGCAGTCGAGCATGACTTCTGAACGAATGCGTCGCAGTTCTGAGTGGGCAAAATTTCGATGATCAGATGCATTCGATTCATTCGGCTTGGTTGAAAGCTGATAAGTTCTCGACGTGCAGATATCGCGCACCAACTTGCGGAAGTCGTAGTTGTATTCCGTAAATCGCTTTCCAAGTTCATCAAGCAACTCTGCGTTCACGGGCGGGTTGCTGACTCGTACGTCATCAACTTCCTGAATGATTCCACGCCCGAGAAAATGCGACCATACGATGTTGGCCAGATTCTTTGCGAAATATGGGTTTTCAGGGGACGCCAGCCATTGAGCAAGAACTTCACGACGGTCTTTTCCGGCGACGTCTGGTTCAATACCTCCAAGAAACTTCGGCTTCATGACAACGCCGCCAACGAGATGCTTAACTTCACCCCCGCCAGAATTAAAGATAATTGTCTCGCGAGGATCCTCTCCCTGTTTGCGGCCAATCTGAGCAAAAAACGCCGCAAAGCTGTAATAGTCATTCATTGTCCAGCGGTCGAACGGATGGTTATGGCACTGGGTACATTGAATCCTCATACCCATAAACACTTGCGCGACATTTTCTGCCACCTTCAGTGTTTCCGTTTCCGTCTGATAATAGTTGGTCGCCGGATTCGCGAACGATCCTCCATTGGCTCCCAGAATCTCTCGCACCATCTGGTCGGTTGGAGTATTGCTTGCGATTTTTTCTCGCAACCAGTTGAAGTATGCCAGCATCGGCTTCTTTTCAACTCTGTTTGCGATCGTTCGAACCTGCAGAATCTCGGCCCATTTCATGACCCAGATATCTACGAATTCTTTGCGTTGCAAAAGGTCATCCACAAGCTTTTCGCGTTTGAGTGGATCCGTGTCTGCAGTGAAGAACTGGTGTTCCTCAACCGTCGGCAGGGTTCCGGTAATATCGATGAACACGCGACGCATGAACTCCTCGTCAGTACACACTTCAGAAGGAATGATGCGGAGCTTGCGAAGTTTGTCATGGACTAGCGTGTCGATATAGTTAAGTTCGGGCGTTTTCGGGTCTTCGTATTGCAGACCTTTTGGCAGGATGATGAAATGCGACCCGACGGTGTGCGTATCGAACCGAGCCATAATGAAAGCTTCGCCTCGAGCATGCGCCGTGACGATGCCGGTTTGAGCAATTTCGGCACTGGATTCGTTATTTGAGCTGAAGAATGCCAGATTCGTGACGTCGCGGTCTGTGCCGTCGGAGTACTTCGCTCGTACGGTCAGTCGCTGAGTTTCCCCTTCTCCGTCCATCACTGCATCTTTGGGATACAACTCAACCGAAACGACGGAAGGCACAGCACCGGCGTCGTTGAGAGCTCCTGACTGTAACCAACGCAATACGGTGTTGTAATGTTCGCTGCCGACTTCAAAACGTTTGCCACCAGTATGCGGCACAACGCCTGCTGATTTTTCCATCAACAAACTTTCCGCTGGGAGCGCGAGATTAATCCGACGCCCAGGTATCTCGCGGGTCAGTCGATAATGATCGCCTTATGGATCGAACCCAAACAGCGACAATCGAAAGCCGAATTTACCGCGAGCCGCGCCATGACAGCTTCCGTTGTTACAGCTGGATTTCATCCAGACTGGCATCACGTCCTGGCGAAAACTGATCGGTGGATCTACTTGCGATGACTGTACAACAACCGGAATCTCGACCGAATGGCCGCCGTAGGCAACCGTTAACTTGGTTTCGCCGTCAGCCACTGGGTAAAAGGTCGCACCGTCTTTGCGAATCTGCGCTTCGCTCGCCACCGTCATTGTGGCTTTGTCCGTGACATCGAATGTCAGACCATTCGGCATGACAGCCTGAACGATCACGCTTTGACGATCGCGTAATGCAGACAAATGAATATCTGTTGGTGCAACGCTGATCGATACTGGTACTGCATCATCGGCCTGTGCTGAAAAATTCAGTGACAGCAAAGCCGACAACATGACCAGAGTTTTTGAAATCAGTTTCATCGAAAATTATCCGTTGGCTTAAATATGGTTTCATCACAAATTGTGATGTCACCTGAATCACTCGCTTGCAATTAAACAGAAAGTACGAGTTACTTACTGACCGTCGGTCTTCTTCTGAGATTCCAAACGAAGTTTTTCCAGTCGAGTCAATCGCTTTTCAGCAGGAGGAGCAGCAGGCATCGGGGCGGGAGCTGCCGCGACTGCAGCTGGCATTGGAGCTGGTGTCACTGCA
>JANOZG010000327.1:0-5853 GCA_031429275.1 Planctomycetota bacterium | reverse complement strand
GGAAAGTTCCATCACCGAAGCTGTTGTCGAATCGGGCAGGACTCGACTCACGGCTTGCCCGGTCGTGGCCGATCCGGTGAGTACCACTTTGTCAACACGTTGCTGAATCGCAATCGTGGCGGCTTCTGTGGATTCGGGCAGCAACTGAATTATGTTGCCTGGCAAACCGGCGGCAGTCGCCATCTGAACCAGCAAATTCAAGACGCTCGAACAGTCCGCAGCGGGTTTGATGAGTACGCTGTTGCCAGCAGCGATGGCCTGAAGAGCCTGAACGCCTGGCAGCAGCAACGGATAATTGGATGGCGCTATGATCAGCACAACGCCCAATGGTTCCGGCCGCAAGACAACAGACGTGCCCCACTGCCACATCGGCCGCGCACGATTACTGACTCGCTTTTCGGCAAGGATACGAGCCGCCTCGGATTCCAGGAACCGACAGGCATCGAGCAAGGGCAGCACTTCAGCCGCCAGTGTTTCAGCGATGTTTGTACGATCGACTTTCGATGCCAGGAATCGAGGATCAGCGGCGATCATTTGCCTCAGCGATGTGAAGATCTTCAGCCGCTGCTTCAGGGATTGCTCAGCCCAACCGACCTGCGCCGTTTGCGCCGCCCGCACCTGATCATGTACGACCTGAGCAAGGGCTGCATTCGCGATCATAAGGCTGTAGGCTTGAGGCTTTAGGCTGTAGGGATCATGAACAACCTGAGCAAGGGCTGCATTCGCTATAGCAGGCATGGCTGTTCCATGAGCGGAATCATCATGGGCCTCTGCCGAGTGCAGTCGCAACCGAACCGATGGTGACACTGCAACTGGAGGCTTAACAACAGGCTCCATCATGCGGCCCTCCTCTGCGGAGTCGCCATCGGAATCGTCGCTGGTGTAGTATTGAATTCCGGAAATGGCAAAGCCAGTTCGTCGCACATCATGCGAGCGGAAATTCGAGCAGATTCATAGATCACCGGCAAGCCGCTGCCGGGATGTGTCCCACCACCGACCAGGTAGACCTGTTTCAGATCATCGAATCGGTTTTTGGGTCGCGCATGGAGCATCTGTCCCAGGTTATGTGCAAGATTAAACGTTGCGCCACGGAACACTTGATAGCTGTTCTCCCAATCGTCGGGAGTCACGATCTTCTCGAACCGAATACGGTCCTCGATATCATGCAACCCAAGTTTCGACATCTGCTGCAGGACACGCTTGCGGAAGACCGGAGTCTGGGACTCCCAGTCAATGTTGGGACTCTTGTTCGCGACCGGAGCCAGCACGTACAGCGTGCTCATCCCTTTCGGCGCCAGCGAACTGTCTGTCACGCCTGCGTTTTGAACATAGAACGAAGGGTCTTCAGACAGGACCTTCAGGCGATCGATTTCGTCAAGGTTCCTCTCATAGTCCTTCGCAATGTAGATCGTATGATGCGGTAAGTGGTCGTATCGACCTTCAATGCCGAGATACAGCATAAAGGTGGAACACGAGTATTTGCTTCGGTCGATCTTGTGATTGCTCCAACGCTTTCGCAAACTGTCCGGCACCAGCGTTTTCATCGTTTGAGCGAAGTCGGCGTTGATCACCAGCGAATCAAAGCTGATATCGCCAGAGAGAGTCTTCAGACCCACCGCCTTTCGTCCTTCGAAATGCAGTTGTTCTACTGGCTCATTGAGGCGAATATCGACTCCCAGATCGCGAGCGATGTCGGCCATCTTTTCACTGACCGCCGCGCAGCCACCGGTCGGATGAAAGACGCCGTATTCGTATTCCAGAAATGCGAGAATCGTGAACAGACTGGGACACTGAAACGGCGACATCCCTAAGTACTTGGACTGAAACGAAAATGCCGTGACCAGTCGAGGATCAGAAAAGTGTTTACCCAGATCATCGGCCACTGATCGCCATGGCCGCACCCATGGTGCCGCCTTAAGAACCGACGGTCGCAACAGATCGAGCATGCTGCTGAATGGAGATTCCAGAATGGGTCGGAAGCGCTCCAGCTTGGTTCGATTCTCGTTCATGAAGCGTTCGAACGAGTCTGCGTCCTGCGGTGCGATACGAGAGATCTCAGCATGCATGCGCTTCAGATCAGGAGTCGCATTAATTCGTCCTCCCGCGCCAAATTCGAGTCGATACTGTGGATCGAGTCGTGTCATCGGCACGTCCTTCCAAAGGTTACGACCGACAGACTGAAAGATCTCTTCCAGGACTCGCGGATAAAGAAAGAACGTAGGCCCCGTGTCGAACCGATACCCATCCGCTTCAATCGCCGCGCAGCGTCCTCCGACTCGATCGGCCCGTTCAAAGAGAGTTACATGGGCACCCGCCTGAGCCATCAGCATGGCGTTCGCCAGCCCACCTGGCCCCGCACCAACGATGCATACTCTCTTCCGTTTGCCTGACATCCTTGTCATAGCGCTTCCTGATTATTCAAACTACCTGATTCAACTTCGGCAAATTATGCCGGTTTACTGCAACTCCGACAATACCTGTTCCCTGTGCGTTTATCAGACAAGAATACTTGAGGAAGGAACAACCACTGTCGCGAGCAATTGTCGCACGTCATCTCGACTTAACTTGTTCGCCCCGCTGCCGTTCTGCAGACAGTCCAGGGTGCCTTTCGCAAGCAGACAAAGAAACCGACAGAAGGCGATCACATCTGAGGGAAAATCTTGTTTTTCGAGTAAACAAATGTACTGTTTAGCATGATCCGTTGCCTGCAACGCCAGCGACAGGACAGCATCTCGCGAAACGCCAGGCGGGATGAAAATGCGGCCATCCAGAACATCGCTGTCTGCGTCCTTGAGAATGTTTGTCAGCTGCAGACATTCGCCAAAGCCAACAGACATATGTCGCAGAGTGTCAGCGATCTCGGCTGAAACAGCATGGTGTGCAACGAAGAGATCTGTCAGCATTTCGCCGACAATTCCTGCAACAACGTAACAATAGGCCCGCAGGTCCTGAACCGTTTGGATTTGGATTTGAACGAGCGAAAGTTGTGATGAAGCAAGAAATCGGGTCATTCCGTCGATCGTCTGAGACAGCGCTAAGCGAATCACGGTCGCGGCGGCACGATCCGTTGCATTCAACATTGTGATCAGTCGAGGCAGCTCGCAGAGCAGCCGGTGGGTCGCTGAATTCTTGGGCCAAAGCAAGAGGATATCCGATTGAACCTGCAGTGAGAAATCTGCACGGCTATCACCAGTGGTCAGAGGTCTGGTCAATTCATGACGAACCTCTTCAAGCAAGCGCAGCTTGAGGGAAACATCGGCCTCGGGCGCGTCTTCAATACTGTCAGCGACCCGAAACATCAGGTAAGCCAGCCCGATCTGCCGACGTCGTTCGTCCTTCAGCAGAGGGATTGCCAATGCAAACGTGCGACTTGTTCCCTGCAGCAACTGATCGACAAGTACATCATCCGGCAGATGGGCATTGACATCAGATGGCGATTCCACCATTGGTGCTCCATACGTGCCCAGTGAAATGAACGAAATTGAAACACAGATCCGCTTTTTATCCTAAAACAGTTTTCGGCCGATCCAATTTTCCGAGGAAAAACTGAAATGTCCCGGAATAATTACGCCAGGTTCATGCAAAAACGTTCAGAACAAAAACCGGTTCAGGGGTACGGTTGAAGGTAAGCCTCGCAAGTCCTGGTGCTCTTTCAGCAATGGATTGATGGGTGGCTGGGGTTGGAAAGCGGCAGCCGGAAACCCCGGGGCTTCCTTCGCTCCGTCCCACTCTTCGATGATCAGCGATAGAGCTGGAACAATTCCAGCGGGTCACGATCTTCTTCACTGGCTAAGCATTCGACGCCCGGCAATCGCTCGGCAAGGACTTTCGCCAACTTCACTACCGCTGGTCGCTCACTGCTGAAATGTCCGGTGAGCACGAGATTGACTTGTCGTGACTGGCATTCCACGGCCGAATGGAATCGTGCCTCTCCCGTAACAAACGTATCGCAATTCGCCTGCACAGCATCTGAAAGATATTCTGCCGCCGCTCCACATGCGAGCCCCACGCGGGTCACGGAATCGGAACCGTGCCATGCGACTTCCATGTATTTCGCATCGATCGTGGTTGCCAGTTTTTCGAGGAACGCCTGACGAGGCTGAGGCTCGGAAAATACTCCGATACGTCCGGAACCGCCGGAAATGTCCTGCTGGCCTGAAAAGTCTCTGGAAAAAGGACGGAGGGGCGAGACGGATGCGAACCCCAATGATTCCGCCAGCCATTGATTGATCCCCAGATTCGCATTGTCGAATGCGGTGTGAGGACTGTAAACATCGACACCGGCTTCGATCAGTTCCAGCAGTATCTGTCCTTCAATTGTGGCGCTGGTGATGCTCTTGGTGGCTCGAAACAGCACTGGATGATGCGTCACGATCAACTGAACTTTGCCTGCGGTGGCTTCTCGAGCGACAGCAGGCGTAAGCGTCAAGCAGGTCATCAGTCGCACAACCGACCTCTCCGGACGTCCAAGAATCAAACCAACGTTGTCCCATGATTCTGCGGTAGGAAGCGGAGCAAGCTGCCCCAGAATTCGACAAATATCGCTGGTAGTGAACATCGTAAATCTAGACCCATTGAGGTTTTGGAGACGAATGTACGACCCGAGGATGGGCGATCTGAAGCTCCGTCACTTCATCCAGCAGATTGCGAACGTCTCGACGATTGTTCGCGATTTCCATGCTCAAACGAAACGTTATGGAATGTCCAGCCGCAAGCTGGATCACGCGACCTTCGCGGCGTTCCACTGTTCGCAGATTCGGAAAGCTACTGCCGGGTTCCAGCCCCGCAACGTATCCATCGGCCTCCGCCTGAGTATTCTTCCACAGCACAAAAAACGGCAGAGTTGAAGTGTCAAAGCGGACGCACACCGCGTGTTCAGATTCGGCATCGGCCAAGACAGCGATGCCCCAGCCTGCTGAGTCGGCTGCTGCCTTTGTAAAGTAGACTTGTTCTGCAAAACCCGTGGTCGGACCTTCACACAGATTCCACATGTTGATGCCTTCAGTTGCCCTGTCGTTGCGGGGAGCGACTTCTGTGGCGGCTGTGTGCAGTTCTGAGCCTTCGCCCAGAAACGGACGACCAATATTGCAGTGATAGAGCATCTCAACTTCTGCAGTTTGAGATCCCAGATTCTGCACAACGTCCGTAATCTCAAATCGATTCGAATTGATCTGCGTGCAAAGTGTGGACTCCAGTCGTAAACGCCCCCCGAACAGACTTGCTTCGTCCACGACACCTCTGACGCAGACAACATCATTCTGTTCTTCAACGGTTACCTGATGAGCCGCCAGATTTGCGATGCGTCCATGCAGCGGAAGAAACTGCTCGGACAGTATTTTGCCGTCGGCGTCGCGAATGACATCGTTGCCGGGAGCTCCGTGCCAGCCAAGACCGCAACGGCAGATCAATTCATTGAAACCATCCAGCCAGCCGATCCCGCCGCGTCTCATCTGATCGACAAACGCGGGATGCACGGGACGTTCCACCGGCGAATCCCATTTGACGGGAACCTCATCGATCATGCCTCGCCACACACCCATTCCGCGGGTCGGGAGAAGTTCCAGTGACAATCGACCGTTGTTAAGTGTTACGACATCCACGCCGTCTGACAGTCCGCCCGACATTCGTCGCATAGATGCGGACCATGCCTGATTGCGGCCCAAAACTTTCGTGGTTGTGTCATGAATTCCAGCTTCTACATTAATCAAATCGTGTCGCACGCTGAACGCCCTTTTGAACCATTTGACTGCTGCCAACAGGATTCAGCGAAGACCGTTCGTCTGCTAAGTCCTGAACTCCGACGGAGCATATTGCAAGAGCCGGTTCTGTGAAAGCGGCCGTGGACTCATCTGG
>JANOZG010000326.1:0-2069 GCA_031429275.1 Planctomycetota bacterium | reverse complement strand
CGACCGTAACCGACTCACCAGCGACGTCGCCCGAAATAAACTGCAAACGACTCAAAGATTCAGGAAAAGACTTTCCCTCAGCCACAGCCAAGGTGACGACCGTGCTGCCAGCGTCTGATTCTCTGACACTCTCAATCGATGAAATCACACCACCAAAGTCCACAGGCATTTTGTCCCATGCTTTTAAGTGCTGTGGATTCCCGAAGTGTTCATCGACCAGCGGCTTTACGCCAGGATTGTCTTTGGTTCCCTCTTGTGCTTCACGCATCAGAGCCAGAGTCCCGTCGCTGTAGACGAAATTCGATTCGAAAGCGGAGTCTGAGCATCCAACGACGGAAAAACCAATCGACAGGAAACCCGCCAGAGCCAGTGTGTTTAGACTGGGAGTCAGTGACATTCCCAAACCTCTAATTGACAAAAGAACGAATATGTTTTGAACCAAAAATACTACAACTTTAAGCGATCGGCAGGGTAGTCGATCTGCATTTCGGTTGCCTCGCCAGCCTTGATTTCCACTGCAAATTTACGTTCCACGAATCCGCCATCAGCGGCTTCGTGCCAAACGACAAAAGAATGCTTTCCAGCGGGCAGATCCGGAATTGTAAATGCACCGTTTTCATCGGTCACGGCGGCATATGGATGATCAACTGGTAGTTGGTAGGCCTTCATCCATGTGTGGTAGTCGCATGACACCGCAACAGGAACAGATTCGGGTTTCTTGAAGATATAACTCAAAAGACCTTCACGATCGCCTGGCTTTACGCCGGAGTTTACAGACGGATTCTTTCCCGGATATGTATGAGTGTTGTGAGCAATTGGATCGTCGCTCAAAACCTTTACCGTTTGACCACAAGGAATCACAACACAATGAGGAGTGAAACGACAATTCTTTTGATCGAACAGGAATGGTTCAGCTGCAACTTCAAGAGCCTTACCACCCTTGGGGGCTTTGTTCAGGTAAACGAAAACGCCTCTCACCGCATTTCCATCCCCCAGAACCAGACGCTCATCAGGGGTGTCCACTGCCGCACACACCTCTTTATCTTTAACATCCGCCCCAGCTTTAATGAATACTGCAAGCGGTGTCACTGACCCTGTCATCACGACCTTGCCAGTAAACGTACCGGGCTCAGCCGCAGATGCATCTCCGGCGGTTCCAGTTGGCATATCGCCAGATTCTTCCGCAGGGACCGATGACGATACAAACGTGACGTCTGGGACGACACTGGCACCACCTCCAAAATCCGGTACATCGCTGCATCCACAGGTGGCAACGAGCGAAGTGAACATTGTGATAATGCCAAAACGTCTCGTCACCTTGCGAGTGTTCGCCTTCAATTGATCACACTTTTTATCCACATAACCACTCACTGGTTAGCTCCTGATTTCGCTGCAACAGAAGTAGTTTTTTCTGAAGCTTGATTTAGCCCAGTCTTAAAATCGCCTGATTGAACAGCTGCCTTTGCAGCCGCATCAGCATTAGCAGCTGGCGTATCTACTTTCTCTTCTGGTTGACTCGGAGCGGTGGCAGCCCCTCCAGCTGGTGGTCCACCATAAGTGACAGGGCCAACATCCTCCATCAACTTGTTGTAGTTTAACAGAGCATCCCGAATCGAAATCACATGCGCGTCAGGATCGCCGCCCAGCAAATCTGGAAACTGGCTGGTGTTGTTCTTTGGAAAATTCAGCGGCATCGAAGTATAAGGAGTGACCCAAGCTGGATTGTACAACCAGAGTTTCACCCAATCTGAACGAAGTCGATCCTGCACTGCATTCAAATTTGGTCCTTGCACATCCTTTGCGGGGTCTGACACTTTAAATTTTCTTGAGCCAACGTTGTGACACTTGATGCACAACGGTCCATTCAGGTTCTTCCACGCCTCGCCTAGATAGTTTTGTCCATCTTTCAACAACCCAGCGTGAGCGTATTCCGCTTTCCGCGATGCCAGATAGTCGACAGCCTTCGGAGCTTGCTCCTGATACGGAAACTCAGCTCCGTCCACTGCTGCAAAGTAGTTCGCCAGCGTTCTTGCCTCTGCTTCGCTCATATTGAACTTCGGCATTCGCAG
>JANOZG010000325.1:0-25741 GCA_031429275.1 Planctomycetota bacterium | reverse complement strand
CCGATTGAGATCAGCACGATCAACAGTCGCAACGCTGTCGTCGGGAGGTACGCGGCCAGAAACACCTCCGTCGCGAATCGCAGTTCACGACTGAACGAAAATGGTTCATCAGGCTCCAGAATGTCCTCTGCGGCAACTTCCAGAATAACTGAACCCTGCGCAAATCGCTCATCCTGAAATCCTGCGGCGTAAGGATTGCGTTCCACTGATTCAGCAGGAGCCGGAATTGCTGAGGTCACGGCAGGCAAATCCTGCAACTCATTCAGCTTGCGATCAGCATTCAATTTCTTTCGTTCGCCAAGAATATCGTAGCCCGGTATCTGAGGTATCGCAGTAGAATCATCAAGATCGGGCCACTGCGAACCTAAGGCGTTCGCTGGGCTCAATGGCCGGGACTGATGAGCAAACATTGGGATCTGTTGGCTGACAGGCGATGGCCGCACTGCTCCCGATTCCACAAGATGGACTCGCCCTGTTTTGGATGCAGCGAGGACAATGCCGCCAAATGCCAGAAGAATTACAAGATCCAAAGCGATCGTTTGAATCAGTGCGTCCTGCATTTTCTCCGGAGTCATCACTGGCTTCTTGGCGGCCTTTGCGTCAACCTTGTCAGTGCCGCTTGCTGCTTCCCCAGTCGCTGTCTCGCCTTCATTTTTTTCCGAGTTGTCAGCGGGTGGTGTTTCTGCCGCCGACTCGGTCACATCCGCTGCGGATTGTGTCATCTTTGAAATGTCGGTGCCTGTGGCTGCTGTTTCGGTGCTTGCCGCGTCTGGTTTCACGGAGTCCGGCGGCACGGTTGTCGGTTCGGCGTTTGAATCCTGCGTTGAGTTTGCTGCACCTTGTAACTCCACCTCTGCAGGTGGTCCGACGGGCGAGAGATTATTTACCACCGGTACTTCGTCCACTAAAGACGATGCCAGCACAAGGATCATAAACAGAATCGACAAGACAACGGCGAACACAGTCAGTCCCCACGGAACTCGCAACACGCCGCGCTGCGCTGCGGGAAGCGCGTGGCCGGTCTGACCGTAACGCATCACCCAGGCGACAATCATCGCCATGCTGCCAATCGCCGTCACGATGAACATCAGAGCCGAAATGACACCGCCGACAGTCACTTCTTGCGGTGCGGCGGCCTGAGCGAGAATTGGAGTAAAAAATGACATCATGCATTGATTTCAAATAAGGCTGCAGTTCGGACGGAAGGTATTATTCGACTCAGCAATGAAAAAGTCGGGACGATCGTCCAGCAATTCTATGCGAAGCCTCGACCGGTAGCCGCAGGCACAATACCATCCCATTGAGTATCAGAACGCGGAGATTGCCACTTGTCGACCATTCTTGATGAAATCATTGCTCAGAAGCACCGAGAAATTGCCGCTGCGCGCGATCGGGTGGCTTTTGGGTCCCTCGAAGCCAAAATCCGTTCAGCGCCGCCGGTGCGAGGTTTCCTTGCGGCCTTGCAGGCGGCTGATCGTCCCGGTCTGATCGCGGAAGTGAAAAAGGCGTCGCCCTCTGCCGGACTCATCCGCGGAGATTTTGATCCGGTCATGATTGCCAGGCAGTACGAAGTGGCCGGCGCGAATTGCCTGAGTGTGCTGACCGATGAACACTTCTTTCAGGGACATCTGGACTATCTGCGCGATATCCGCCAGATCGTTCGCATTCCCGTGATGCGGAAAGAATTCATTATCGATCGGTATCAAATTGCCGAAGCTCGCGTCGCTGGCGCCGACTGCGTGCTGCTGATCGCCGAGTGTCTTGATGATTCGCAATTACACGATCTCTACGAGTATGCTCACGGTCTTGGGATGGATGCCTTGATTGAACTCTACGACATCGAGAACGTCCCGCGCGTGTTGGCGACGGGCACTAAAATGCTCGGCATTAACAACCGCGATCTGCGAACGTTTGTGACATCATTGGAACACACATTCACAGTCAAGCAGCAGATTCCCGATGACGTGTTGCTCGTCAGTGAAAGCGGCATCAGCACGAACGCTGATATCGAGCGACTTCGATGTGCAGGCGTTGGTGCAGTTCTCGTCGGCGAATCGCTGATGCGACAGCCCGACATCGGTAAAGCCCTACGCGAATTGATGACCGGAACAAAGTAGCCATCACTGCTTCACTGGCGAGCGGCATGCGTCAGCTTCCCGGGTAAATTGCTGCTCGTCAGGCATTAAAACGTGGACAGGAAAGTCCATGCGAAAACAATGACGTGACACCAGAGGGCTGACGCCGCTTCGCATGCCAAAAGTCGACATGATTGCTCCGCCTGACGAACCTATTCACGAAGATGTTCGTCCGCCAGACATCGAGCCAAATGGACCTGGTGCATCACGAGCTCATCGACATGGCATACCGGATCATCAGTCAGTTTGGCCTTGATGTCCTCACATCTCGGCGGAGCGAGATGGCTACAACGGCCATAAGCATCTGCCCGCTTGCGGGCTCAAAGACATAAATTGCAAGTGTCTTCGTTGCCATAATCCATTGCACATAAACAAGTTGCGTCAATTCCAGGCTCTGGCCAGTTGGCAAACTTCGACTGGACTTTGCCGCCAGAATCGGATATGTTGCTCGGTTCCCTGTCGAGCAGGCTCTGGTGTCGCACGTGTGTTGCGATGGTCTCTCGCGTGTCTCTAAGTCGGATTTGTCTGCCGAGTTTACTCGTTGGGCGTCCGTGTAGATGGAAGTTTTGAATATGGTCGATCGTCATCTTTTGCGGGAGTTTGGTGTCGAGGATAGTGAACTGGATGCGGTAATGGCCGCGTCGTTCCCTGATTTCGCCGGCGACGAAAGCGAATTCTACGAATCAGAAGCTCAGACGTATGGTCTGAATGATATCCTGACAGGAACCATTGTTCGCGTCGATAACGAAGAAGTTGTCGTCGACATCGGCTTCAAGAGCGAAGGTGTCGTTCAGCGAGATGAATGGGACGAATACGAAGCCCCTCCCGAAGTCGGCCAGAAGATCGAAGTCCTGCTCGAAGAGTTTGAAGACTCCATTGGCCTGATTGTGCTGTCCAAGCGCAAGGCGGACCGTGTTCGCGAGTGGGAAAAAATCATCAGCACTCACAACGAGGGCGATGTTGTCAAAGGCCAGGTCATCCGCAAAATCAAGGGCGGCCTGCTTATCAATATTGGCGTCAACGTGTTCCTCCCAGCGAGCCAGGTCGATATCCGCCGTCCAAACGACATCGCGGAATACATCGGTCAGGAAATCGAATGCATGATTCTGAAGATCGACGAAGCTCGACGCAACATTGTTGTGTCTCGCCGTCGTCTGATCGAAGAAGAACGCGAAAAGATGAAGAAGACTCTGCTTTCCAACCTGGAAATCGGTCAGCTTCGCAAAGGTACAGTCAAGAACATCGCCGACTTCGGTGCGTTCGTGGATCTGGGCGGCATCGACGGCCTGCTGCATATCACCGATATGAGCTGGGGACGTATCAGCCATCCAACGGAAATGGTCAAGATCGACGACGAAGTCGAAGTCATGGTTCTGAACATCGACTATGACAAGGAAAAGATCGCTCTCGGCCTGAAGCAGAAATCTGCCAGCCCATGGGCCAACATCGGCACGAAATATCCTGTCGGCAACCGCATCAGTGGCGAAGTCGTCAACGTGCTGTCTTACGGTGCCTTCGTGAAGCTGGAAGACGGCATCGAAGGTCTGGTTCACATCAGTGAAATGTCCTGGACACGCCGCGTGAATCACCCAAGCGAACTCGTGGCGATCGGCGACAAGGTCGATGTCATGGTTCTGGGGATCAACGAAGACAAGCAGGAAATCTCCCTCGGCATGAAGCAGACTCAGCCCAACCCATGGGACGAAGTTACTGCCAAATACCCGCCGGGCACAATGGTCAAAGGGACCGTTCGCAATCTTACGAACTACGGTGCGTTTGTTGAGTTGCAGGAAGGCGTTGACGGCCTGCTGCACATCAGCGACATGTCATGGACTCGCAAGGTTTCACACGCCAACGAAATCCTGAAGAAGGGTGATCCAATCGAATGTCAGATTCTGACTGTCGATGAAGATCGCCGTCGTATTGCACTGGGTCTGAAGCAGCTTGGCGAAGATCCATGGGAAACGCGAATTCCAGAAAAGTACGCCCCCGGCAAGACCGTCACTGGCAAGGTCACCAAGATCACCAACTTTGGTGTCTTCGTTCAGCTGGAAGACGATCTCGAAGGATTGCTGCACGTTTCTGAACTGGCAGACCACAAGGTTGACCATCCAGAGAACATGGTGCAGGTCGGACAGGATCTGGAAGTTCGCATTCTGCGTGTTGATACGGGCGAACGAAAAATCGGCCTCAGTCGCAAGACGGAATCCGTCAAGGAATCCGAAGCCGCTGCAACAGAATCGACTGAAGAAGGTTCAGCAGCAGCGAACGTTTCAGCTCCGAAGGCTCGCGAAGAACTGAAGGGTGGTACCGGCACCGGTGCTGGCCCGCTGTTCTCTCTTGGTGGCGGCGACGAAGCACCGACTGAAGCGTAGACAGCAATTCGCAGTTCCGACTGTGATTGGTTAATCTGAGCCGTTCGAGGGTTACTCCTCGAACGGTTTTTTTGCTGAGTAGGACGGAACTCCAGTCCCGTCCTACTCAGCGCTCTTGCTTCCGATAGTCATACAGCACAACAGCAAACGCGGCGATATCGTAGACCGTGTGTGCCGTGATGGGGATCAGCAGATTTGGCGTTGGATCAACTGCGATCAACGCGGTCAGGTACAGACCCAGAAACGCCGCAAGGATAAAATACAGCTGTGTTGCAGCATGCGCGGCCCCAAATGCCAGATTCGAAATCAAGACTGCCAGGACGGGATTGAATCGGGCGAGCCAAAGGTACAGGAACCCGCGAAACAAAACTTCTTCGCAGACACCAGCCAGCAAAGCCAACAGGACAATGTCATACCAGCGACATTCATCCAGCAAATGCCCAACTGTATCCCTTTGAAATGCTCGAACTTTCTTCATCGCCTCAGACTGAGACATCACGCAGATCGCCAGCATCGCGAGCATCGGCACGGTCGCCAGCAGGCCCAGTCCAAAGTCTTCCACCGACCATCGGAGCGTCGCCGTCGCCGGGCAATCAAAGATCCAGCCGCCCAGAAACGCAACCGCCAACAGCGCGCCTTCAAAGACCCCAACGCTGATTAAGAACTGTGAATGGCTGAGTTCTTTCGGGTCGTTTGAGATGACGGTAGCTCCGTAGCTCGACTCTCCAGAGTCGCCAGGTATGCCATTGAAATCTCGACTCTGGAGAGTCAAGTTACATCAGTCTGCAATCGGCATGCGGATGCGATCACCGCGAATGGATGATAACGCCGCAATCTCCCGATCGGCAATTCGCAGGCGACCCTCTGTCGTCCGGTGCGTCATAATCACGAGTCTTGCAACGCCTGAGCTGTCAGCAAGGTCTGGTGTTTCATCCTGACGGACGCTGCTGATGCTGATGTTGTTCCGACCCAAAATGTCGGCAATATCAGCCAGCACATGTGGTTCGTCAGCCACAGTAAATCGCAGATAATAGCGGCGACTCAGTTCTTCCTGAGGCTGCAGTTGAGTTGGCGTCTGACCATGCAATCGCAGAATCGACTGAAACGTAATCGCCGCGCGACCTGTCGCATAATCCACAACGTCAGCAACAACAGCGGACGCCGTCGGCATCTGGCCCGCACCAGCACCTGAGAGTCGAATCACTCCGACAGCGTGACCTTCGATCGAAACAATATTATCTGCGCCACCTGTCATTCCGATCGCACGGTCTGCGCGGACGAGCGTTGGCTGGACTGACACTTCCAGTCGATCGTTCGACAAACGTGACGTCGCCAACAACTTGACTCGATATCCTAATTCCGAGGCAACGAGCAAATCCAGCAATTCGATATGCTGAATGCCCTGCCGTACAATATCCTCCAGACGCACTGTGGTTCCGTAAGCCAGTTGAGTCAGGATCGACAGTTTCTGAGCCGCGTCGGTCCCATCAACATCCATCGCAGGATCTGCTTCGGCGTAACCCCGTGCCTGTGCTTCTGTAAGAACATCGCTGTATGTTTCGCGCTGATCCAGCATGCGCGACAGGATGAAGTTGCTGGTGCCGTTCAGGATCGCTTCGATGGACACGATCCGATTGGCAGTCAACGCGGTGTTCACGGCGGAGATGATGGGAATTCCACCAGCGACGGCAGCCTCAAAACAAATCGTGCGTTTCAGCCTGGCCGCCAGAGCAAACAGTTCCGCCCCGTGCGCGTAAAGAAGTGCCTTGTTTGCAGTGATGACATCTTTGCCAGCCTGCAAAAGCTGCACGACGTCTTCGTATGCGGGGCTGATGCCGCCGACGACGTGAATCACGGCGTGGATATCCTTATCGTCGATGACCACACGAATATCGCTCGAAACGGGGATGTCGCCAAGATCGACATCTCGCTCTTTGTCCACATTCCGCACGACGACTCGTCGCAATCGAATGGAACGTCCGGTCCGCAGCTGCAGCGATTCCATTGACGACTGGAGGATTTTTACGACTCCCGTTCCCACTGTGCCGCAGCCGACAAGTGCAATGTTGAGATCCGGGGTTTGGGTCATGACTGGTCCTTGAAGGCAATTTACAATTCGGAAGTTAACAGTACTGGTGGAAAACGGTTTCCAGAAGACGAAAACGTGAAACAAACAATGGGACTGATCTGAACGTTTTTCAATCGATCAGTTGAGTGGAGTCGCAACGTCCTTATACTGTGACCCATCGGGCAAATGTTTGGAACAAACGCTCGTTTTTTCCTGTGTTTCGAACTATGACACACTTTCGACACAATTCATTGACACAACAACTCCAAATCGGCGCTGTCAGCTACCTGAACTCACGTCCACTCATTGAAGGGCTTGAGGATCTGCTGCCGTCCGCGAATCTGGTGCTCGATTATCCCAGTCGCCTCGCAGATTCACTTTCGAATGGAACTTTGCACGTCGCACTGATTCCGTCGGTCGAATATTTCCGTCGTCCTGGCTATGAAGTGATTTCTGATGCCTGCGTTGCGGCTCGAGGCGAAGTGCTGAGTGTGAAGTTGTATTGCCGAGTTCACCCTGGCAAGATCCGGCGGCTGGCTTTAGACGAAGGATCGCGTACCAGCGCGGCGTTGACGAAGATTATTCTGGCGGATCGCTATGGAGTGGTTCCTCAGACTGAACCGTTGCGGATGGAATCGACGACTCTGGACAGCACTGCTGACGCCGTATTGTTGATTGGCGATCGAGCGATGCATGATCCTACAGAATCGTTCGTCGAAGTCATGGACCTCGGTCAGGTCTGGAACGACTGGACCGGCCTGCCGTTTGTGTTTGCCATGTGGGTTGCGCGACAGGAAGCCGACACCGACGGAATTGATGACGTACTCTCTCATGCTCGCGATTTGGGATTAGCTCGCGTGGCGGAAATTGCGGCCGAAGAAGCACCGCGACTGGGATTGACCCAGACGTTGGCACATAATTATCTCACGAAGAATTTGCACTATCATCTGACCTCGGCCGAACGCAGTGGATTGAAACTGTTTTGCGAACTGGCCGCTCAGCACAACCTGGTGAAACCCAATGTCGAAATCATCTTCCGAGATTTCGCCACTGCTTGATAAAGCCGTGGCCGGTGACCGACTGACTCCCGAAGAAGGTCTTGCTTTGCTGCAGTCGCACGACTTGGCAGCGATCGGGGCTGCCGCAAATGCAGTCACGAAGCGACTCCATCCGGAACCGTTTCGCACATACAACATTGATCGCAATATAAACTATACCAATGCGTGTACGGCAGTCTGCGATTTTTGTGCGTTTTATCGTCCGCCCGATCATCCGGAAGTTTACGTGCTTCCGATGGAAACTCTGCTGAAGAAGATCGAAGAAACCGTAGAGCTCGGTGGTGATCAGATTCTGCTGCAGGGTGGGCTGCATCCAAAGCTGCCGCTCGAATGGTACGAGGACATGTTGCGGACGTTGCGGTCCCACTATCCTCAGGTCAACATTCACGGCTTCAGTCCACCGGAAATTCATCACTTCACAAAGATCAGCAAGTTACCGCTGCGAACGGTGCTGGAGCGGCTTAAAGAGGCCGGACTCGGAAGTTTGCCAGGCGGTGGCGGTGAGATTCTGGTTGACCGCGTCCGCAAAGAGATCACTCGCGGCAAAGTGCTAACCGACGATTGGCTCAACGTCATGCGTGTCTGGCACGAACTGGGGGGAAAATCCACCGCGACGATGATGTTCGGCCATGTTGAAACTCTGGCCGAACGCATCGAACATTTGGAACGCGTACGACAACTGCAGGACGAAACCGGCGGTTTCACAGCGTTTATCTGCTGGACATTCCAGCCAGATCACACCGACATGGCCCACATACCACCCGCTGGTGCGTTCGAGTACCTCAAAACCCAGGCTGTGAGTCGATTGTATCTGGATAACGTGCCAAACATTCAATCATCCTGGGTGACTCAGGGCGAGAAGGTCGGGCAGATGGCGTTACTCTTCGGAGCCAACGACATGGGTAGCTTGATGATAGAAGAGAATGTGGTGTCTCAGGCGGGGACGGTTCATCATTTGACGATCGACAGCATTCGTCGTTGCATAGAAAACGTTGGCTACATTCCTCGGCAACGCAACGTGTTCTATGACTACATTGATCAGCCCGCTGAGTTCCATCCAAAACAGCTTGCTCCAGTGCTGCCGATAATACAGCAGCTGTAGCTATTGCATTGATGGTATCAGTAACTCACCGCACCATTGTTGTCTCGCGGCCTTCCTTTGCGAGGTTTTCACGATAGATGCCTTGCCATGGGCGAATGTCCAGTTGCCATGGGCCGTGGGCGTCATCGAATCCGCCAAAGTCGCGCTGAAATTCGCTGAGCCGCTGCAGTTTTTGTGCGACTGCCAATTCACCTGGATGTCGTGAACCTGGTCCTCGGCCCCACAGGATTTCCGAGCCGCCTTTCGTGCGTAGTTCGAATTCAAGATCGTCGGCGTCTTCGATCAACGCCACGCGGCGAGGCATCAGGATCGCAGAGAGTTCCAATTCACTCCACCATGATTCTTTGCCATCGCGTTTTGCATTTAAGGCCGCAGCAAGTTCCGCAGCCCCGCTAACTGCAGGGTCGCCCCAGGATTCACCAAGCTTGCCCATCGGGACGCTCGCCACTCGTTCGATCACCGGATAGCGCTCGATATCCGCATCGGAAAAATCACGTGCTGGCAGCAGGATGCTGTTGCGGTCGATGGGATAATATCCATCAACGCCTTTTACCATTGCTACCGGTTCGCGATAAACCACATCGACATGAATTCTGGCCGGATAGCTTTTGCGAACACTGCGGACTTCCTGAACCCACGGGTGAGTATAAAACGCAGCGGCGACTCGTTCGCTGAGCGTCGCATCCAGCAATGATTGATTTTCTTCCAAACCTGCCCGCACAAAAACCTGCTTGGCAAGGTCCGGTGGAATCCATTGTGGAGGGGTTGAGATGGAAACCTGCTCCGATCCGACACGATACTCGGGCCGATCGTGGAGCTTAGGCATCCGGCGAGCCAGCACAGGGATCATAATAATCGTCATCGCGATGGCTGCTGTGATCATCAATTGTCGTGGGCGAAAGAACCATGACCCGGCCGCCGATTTCACGACCACCGGCGCAGCGAGTGCCGCCACCGTGGTTTTGGAGGGCGTTTTTGTAGATTTCTTTTTGCCTGTTGCTGAGCCCTTGGCCATGGGGAACCAAATCCGTCCAGAGTCGTAAATCAAAGTCCTCTGAAAGATAGCGCATAATTCAGCGAGTGGGACTAGTAGCCGCCAGATTACTGGTCTCCCAGAGATTCCGATCGCTGACTTTGCTGAATCGGGAATTCGGTCAAACTCTTCCGACAGTTCTGATTACGCCGCGAAACGACTATTCCATCGGAATACGACATGTGACAGTGAACCCGCAGTCCGGTAAGATTCACCGGTATTGCAAAATCCCCTTGATAGGACTTTTTGATGACATTTTTTGCTGAACACACTTCACCCAGCGTTCTTGTGGGGCAATCATTTCTGTGCTTCGTTGGTGACGACTACGAAGACCTGGAGCTTTGGTATCCAAAACATCGACTCGTCGAAGCGGGCGCGACTTTTGTAGTGGCCGGGCAGGAATCCGGTCGCAAGTATGTTGGGAAAAACGGCTATCCATGCGTATCGGATACGGTGATTCAGGGCATCGATACGTCGAAATTCCACGGACTGATCTGCCCGGGGGGCTGGATGCCCGATAAGTTGCGTCGCGATCCGGAAGTCTTGCGAATCACGCAGGAGTTTGCGAACGCAGGCAAGCTTGTTGCCGCAATTTGTCACGGCGGCTGGATTCCAATTTCGGCAAAGGTTTACAGCGGTGTGAAAGTCACCGGTTCGCCAGGAATCAAAGATGACCTGATCAATGCCGGTGCAGTCTTCGAAGATGCATCAGTTGTCGTCGATCGGCATTTTGTCAGCAGCCGAAAGCCGGACGATCTGCCGGATTTCTGCCGAGGCATCATTCATGTCTGCGCGCCGAAAATCTGCTGAGCGATGTTGATTCCGACAAGCTGGCTCCACGCTGCGGTCATCTGACTGAACACTGGGCCCGGAAATATTGTGCCGACCGTTTCGCCACCAGGCTTCTCGCCACCGACATGACTTACCGGCAACAGCGTGGCCGCGCTGGAAGACAGAAAGGCTTCACTGGCGTATCGAATTTCTCCCAGTGGAACAGGACGGCGTTCAAATGGGATGTTGAGCGTTGATGCAAACTCTTCGACAAGCTGGCTGCTTAGACTGTTCAGAACTCCAGAATCTGGCGTGATGATTCGTCCGTTGCAGACAAGATGCAAGGCGGCGGTGCTTGTTTCCGTAATGAAGCCTGCATGGTCAAGCAATAACGCTTTGCTGCCGGGTTCCTGTTTTGCGGCTTCTTGATCTGCCAGCCACCAGTGCAGGCGATTGCGGACTTTCAACGTAACATCAAAACACTCGGCCGGAATCTGTCGCACGTTGGCGATTCGCAATCGTACACCGTTGCGTAGTTGAGGTCTCCATATGGCAAATGGCAACTCAAACGTGTGAACAGCCGTTGTCGCTGAAATCCCTTTCGCCACTTCAGCACCAAGGTATGTGGCATTTGGGCCCGCAGTGGAAAAGATGACAATACCAAGGTCACTGTGAGCGGGAATCTGCTGCAGATTGACGGCAAGCACGTCATCGATTGCCCGCTGCAGTTGTGGCTCGTCGTATTGCTGCGGAAATCCGATCGTCGAAAGAGAATCCAGCAAGCGGTCGAGATGCTGTGATATCCGAAACGGCTTGTGCCCAAATGTGCGAGCCATTTCCGTGACGGAGGCTCCGGCGACGACGCCCATATCCCAGACAGGCACAGCAGCCTGTGAGTACGGAATCAAGTGGCCGTTTATCCAGGCGACGGGGACTGACATTCGTAATATGCTTAACAGTTGGACAGAAAAGATCGAAAGAATTTCCAGTGTACAAAGACAGAATCAGAATTTCTGGTTCGTGTCTTCACGTAACGAACCAGAATGCACTATCCTGCAGGTCCGTATTTCAATCCGAAGTGATGTTCGATGCAAATCGCTTCCGCAAATGCCGGTCCGAATATCTTCCCCTGGAATGACTTCCATGAAAATGACGTGGTCGATTCTCATGTGTCTGCTGGCCGCAACGGCTGGTTACTACGCCGCCCAGCCACGGCTTAATGCGGTTGAGGACAAGACGGCGATCGACAGAACTCGCGAAGATTTCGAACTCATGCGATTGTTTGCGGAGGCATACGAACAGATCGATGTCAGTTACGTCAAAGACGTTGATCGACGAGATCTCGTCGAATCTGCGATTCAGGGAATGGCGACGCATCTGGATCCGTATTCTGCATACGTCGCTCCGAAAAACATGCGTGAGTTCGATAAATATATCGACCAGGAATTTGGCGGTATCGGAATTCACGTGAGCGTAGTTGGCGGCAAACTCGAAATCGTCAATACGCTTCCTGGTTCGCCCGCGTTTCGCGCTGGGCTGAAAGCCGGTGACGAAATTGTGGAATTGGATGGCAAGACGACGAAAGGCATGACTCACGCCATGCTTACCGAACGACTTACAGGACCTGCGGGACGGTCTCTTGAACTCGGTATCGTGCGAGCGGGCACAAACCTAACGGAAATCGTGCCCGTGATACGAGAGATTGTCCAGATTCCAACGGTTGTAGGGCATCATCGAAATGATGATCGTTCGTGGAACTTTATGTTGGACGACACCGCAAAAATCGGGTTCGTGCGAATTACTCACTTCAGCAAGAACACCTCAGAGGACTTGCGGAAGACGATGGATGCTCTGATTGAAGCTGGTGTGAAAGGTCTCATCATTGATGTGCGATCCAACCCCGGCGGGCTATTGACGGCTGCCATCGAGATTTCGGATATGTTTATTGAAACCGGTACGATTGTAAGCGTCAAAGGTCGCACGGTTCCTGAACGTGCCTGGAAGGCCAAACGTGTGGCAAAGTATTCCAATCTGCCGATCGCGGTCCTTGTCAATCGTTACAGTGCGTCGGCCAGTGAAGTCCTTAGCGCGGCATTGCAGGACAATCAACGGGCGATCATTGTCGGCGAGCGAACGTTTGGAAAAGGTAGTGTTCAGACAGTGCTGCGACTGGAATCCGGCAGAAGCCTGCTCAAGCTGACCACCGCGAGCTACTTTCGTCCCAGTGGCGTCAACATTCATCGTGCAGAAGGCATGAAACCAGAAGAGGACTGGGGCGTAAAGCCTGACGAAGGCCACGAACATATGATGTCAAAGGACGAATGGCGAAACTGGATGGCGGCGCGCGAGGCTCTGGACTTTGAAAAGCCGGCACCGGATGCTGCCTTTGTAGATCCGCAGCTGGCGGACGCGACTGCCTGGCTGCAAAAGGAAACTCAGAAGGCTGCCGCGACAAACTGAGTGCTGTGCGCCAGCATATACTCTGCGTGGCGACGATTGAGAGGATGGAGTGAGCGGCACGCGGCATGCTTGCCGGTGCAACGCGAGGTACCGGAGGGCTTACGCCACTCCGCTCGCCGAACAACTCCGTTGATTCTGACATGTCTAAAACAAATGCATCTGGCCATTCGATGCGCGTGGCGGTTGAAACAAATCAGTGCGAGACTCTGGCAGCGATGTGTTCAAGCCGCAGCGTTGTCGCGTGATTTTGAAGAGCGCCGAGATTTGGTCAGCTAGCTCGCCAGTGCCTCGCATGCGGATTCGGAACTCGCTTTGGTTCAACTCTCCGTCGCGCACGGAGCGAAGTCGCGATTCGATTTTGTCAGCGTAAGAAGGTCGATGGCGTCTTACCCAGTCCATAAAAACGGTTTCAACGGCCAGGGGCAATCGAATCATGTTATAGCTGGCGGATTTCGCTCCGGCCGCTGCAGCAGCTTTCAGAACCCCCGGCATTTCATTGTCATTGAGCCCCGGAATGATTGGTGCGACCATGACATGGACGGGAATACCTGCGTCAGAGAGTTTTTGAACTGCCTCCAGCCTCGCGACGGGTGCAGAACATGCGGGCTCAAGAATTTTTGTAAGCTCCTGGTCCATACTGGTGATGCTGATGGCGACTTTGCACAGCTGCAGCGACGCAAGTTCACTCAGCAGGTCGATATCCCGCGTGACCATCGCGTTCTTTGTGATCAGGGATACAGGCTGCTTTGCCTGCAATGCAATTTCGAGACATTGCCGAGTGATCTGAAGTTTGCGTTCAATCGGTTGATAACAGTCTGTGACTCCCGACAACATGACCGGTTCGCATTGGTATTTTGGTCTTGCCAGCCAGTCGCGAAACAGAGTCGGTGCGTTTTTCTTGACGAAAATCTTCGTTTCAAAATCCAGCCCCGCGCTCAATCCAAGATATTCGTGCGAAGGACGGGCGTAACAATAGCTGCAGCCATGAAGGCAGCCTCGGTATGGATTCAGGCTGAAGCGAAACGGAAGATCAGGACTATTGTTTTCTGAAATGACAGTCTTCGATGTGTCGTCGAAATAGCGAGTCGCCGGGCGCTGAAGCTGCCGTAGGAACTCATCGTCAAATTCAAGCTGCTCAAAATCTTCTTCGTGAACGACAGTCAAGAATCGGTTTGCAGGGTTATTGGCTGCTCCTCGCCCTATGGGATCACGAATGGTAGATTCTTCTTCGGTTTTTCGTGCCATTGCGCGCCGCCTAGCCGTTGATTCGAGAAACATACCTATCGAAAGCCAGCGTAAGACGCTTGATGATTTTCGATCGCGTGCTTTGATGACATGAATGAAACCGCTAATCACTCTTGCGGGACAACGGCGACTGCATGCTTATTGCAGCACGTCACTCAGCCGCTGTTTCGTTTCCGGCCGATTGAGTTCGGCTTTTCCGAAACCGTAAATGGCCCCCAATGCCACTGCTTTCTCCTGCCATTCGGCAAAGTTCGAAACCAGCATCACAGGAATCTTTGCGGTTGATTCCTGAGTGCAGAGATGTTGCAGGATTTCCATTCCGTCGCTGTAGTCTGCGTCAAGCTTACGATTGATCAGAATGAGATCAATGGATTGCTGGCTGAGAAGTTGATACGCGTCTCCGGGCAGGTCTGCCGTCAGAATCCGGGCACCAAAGTGCGACGTCAGGTAATGTGAAATTGCCGCTTGGTCGGGGCGACATTGTCCAATACTCAGCACTGTTCGTTGAGTCATCACATTCTCCCAGAGAACCTGCCATACCCGAGCCTCAGATTCACTAAGCGTATTTTCCAATACAACCGGCAAAATCGCCAAGGTTGCCACAGATGTCTAAAAATGTTGAACAGGGTTGCAGAATGCCAACCTTTCGAACGCTTCGACTGCAACAATCAAAAGCCGCACCAAAAATCCGCCTAGATCGGGAAGTATAGCATGTCGAATACAATTTCCAGAGGACTCGATTTACTTGCTGCAGGATTGCGTCCATATCTTGCAGACCGTGTCTCTAAGTCACGACCTGACAACCGGGTACTTTTGGATATTGAACGTGGTGATGCTCAGTTTCTTCTGGTTTTTATGTGGGATCGGTGGAACGATTTGTTCCGCGACGATTTGTCATTTGTAGAGCGAAGTTTGATTAGCGAGTTGCGAGATTTCAGAAATCGCTGGGCTCATCAAGACCATCTGACAGAACAGGATACTTATCGCGTTTTCGATGATATCGAACGACTGCTAAACGCGGTAAAAAGTGACCAGACCTGGCGTGCGTCTGAGCTGCGTCGTGAGTCACTCAACCGTTTGTGGCAGTCAGAAGTCGGGTGTGACAGCAGGAATCGAGCGTTTCGAATTCTATCACCCTATTTGCTTTGTCTTTCCAGTGCAGCTGCGATCAGCGTCGCATTCTTCCAGTTCTTTAGGATGCCGTGGTCTTTAGTTTTATCGCTCCTCGTTTTGCTGGGCTTGACCCGCGTGGCGTGGTTTCAGTCTCAAAGAGAAACTGTAAGTCTGCCTGGCCCAAAGGAATGTAGTCGCTGCGGCAAAATTATCTATACTTTCGAATGCCCATACTGTAATCCACGAGAATTGTTGGCTGCATCGGCCCCCACTTTAGTCCCAGCTTCACCGACGGCAAGGGCGTTGACATCCAACGTTTTTACAGATGCTGATGCTCTGCGAAGTTCGGCGGCCGATGCAAAACATGAGCGGAGCAGCGATTTCGCTCAATTGTAAATCGGGCTGCAAGGATGCCCCATAGGCTCTATACATTATGTACTTTCCTGTCGCTCTGCTGAATAAGTGCTGGTTTGTTGCGGGCCCAACGGCCTCCGGAAAATCTTCCGCTGCGATGCGACTTGCGAAGTCCATTAACGCCGAAATTGTCTCACTGGATTCGATGGCAGTTTATCGCGGAATGACCATCGGAACGGCCAAGCCGTCGATTGCTGATCGCGAGGCCGTGCGTCACCATTTGATTGACATTGCTGATCCATCGCAGGATTTCAGCGTCACGGAATTTGTGCGGCTTGCACACGAAGCAGCAATAGACATCGTCTCGCGAGGACTGACACCGCTGTTTGTCGGAGGCACGGGGCTCTATTTGCGATCCATCCTCCGAGGCATGTTCGAAGGTCCGGAAGCCGATTGGAAATTGCGGAACCACTGGGAACAGCTTGCGGTTCAGCACGGTCCGGATTGGCTGCTTGCCCAGCTTGGAGAGCGAGATGCAGCCACCGCTCAACGGTTGCACGCAAACGACATGCGACGAATTATTCGAGCGATCGAAGTTTTCGAAACTACAGGCAAGCCGCTTTCCGAAGACCAGAGCCACAGAGCACGGCCAGTCGAAGAGCAGCCTGCGTGTGTCGTCTGGCTCTACCCGCCTCGGCCATGGCTCCATGCACGCATTAACCAACGCATCGACTTGATGATGGAAGAAGGGTGGCTCGAAGAAACTCGGCAACTCCTCAAATCGGATCCGCCACCGGGTCGAACGGCCAGGCAGGCCTTGGGCTATCTGGAACTCATACGTCACCTTAGTAGCGAAATATCACTCAAGGATGCCATTGAGCTGAGTAAGATCTCAACCCGGCAGTTCGCAAAACGACAACATACGTGGTTCCGTAATCTTGAAGAATGCACTCCGCTGGAAATTACAGGGAATGAGTCCCCTGAGGAATTAGCGAGTATGATTCTGCGGAACGTTCAGTAGGGCGAGCAGCCAATAGGGATTCAATGCTCTGTCAACCTTTCAAATTGGGGGTGTATTCGAACCACGGACTGGAAGTCCGTCGGCGGCGAACTTTATCGACGGACTGGAAGTCCGTCGAACCCAAAAATGAGCGTTGAAGGGGCGCCACCTTTCGAGGCGTGAAACTTATTGGGACTCGCCAGAATTACAAGAACTGCCGGCATCCTGATGAATTCCACCAACGGTAGTTCTTAAACCGCCGCTCGCTGACAGGCATTGTCTGTTCTGGAATGCCGAAAGATTCTGTCGGCAGACGTTCTCTGGAAGGCCTTCACGTCAAAACTGGCTGGATATTGTCGAAATCACCCCAAACACAGGCAAACAGGGCAAACGGCTTGTCAGCGAGTTGGGCTGGCGATATGATCCGCGTTTCGATTTTTCCGGCCCTGAGTATGCGCGGAGCAATGTGTCCCTGCGCCGGCCTGCATTAACTTCGCTTAAGTTGTTTCCAGTAAACGACTTGAGTGCTTCGTGCGGCGTGCCTTTCGGCAGAATCCCGTGTTGTTTTTACGCCCTTTTTCCCTAGAGTCTTTTCCCCCTCGTGTTCGAATCCATTTCACAAAGTCTAGGTAAAGCCTTCACGGCTTTCCGGGGAACCGGAAAGATCACCGAAGGTAACATCCGCGACGGGATGCAGCAGGTCCGCACGGCTCTGCTGGAGGCCGACGTTGCGTACGATGTCGTTACAGACTTTGTGAAAACGGTCACCGCAGAGGCGATTGGCGAAAAAGTCCTGAAATCACTGCGTCCTGAGGAGCAGATTGTCGGGATTGTCCATCAGCATTTGATTCAGCTGATGGGGCCAGTTGACCATTCGCTGGCAATCAAGCGAGATGGGCTCAGTATCATCATGATGTGCGGTCTGCAGGGGTCTGGTAAGACCACGACCTGCGGAAAGCTTGCACGTCGGCTGAAAGAAGCCGGTCATGCACCTTTCTTGGTGGCTGCAGACTTGCAACGCCCAGCGGCCATTGAGCAATTGAAAGTGATTGGCGGTCAGGTTGGCTGCCCAGTCTACGCAGAGGATCCAAAGACCAGCAATCCTGTGCAGGTATGCCGAAACGGGGTCAAAGAAGCGAAGCGAGTCGGTGCGAAGGTCGTGATTCTCGACACCGCTGGCCGACTGCACGTTGATGCGGCTCTGATGAAAGAGTTGCAGCAGATCGACAGTAGCGTTGCGCCGGACCAGGCGTTGCTGGTTTGCGACGCGATGACTGGTCAGGACGCCGTCAACAGTGCGAAAGCCTTTAATGAAGCGCTTGAGCTTGATGGCGTGATTCTGACAAAGCTGGACGGTGACACTCGCGGCGGGGCTGCGTTGAGTGTTAAAGCCGTAACCGGCGTGCCGATCAAATTCATTGGAGTTGGCGAACAACTCGACCGACTGGAAGAATTCCATCCGGACCGCATGGCGGGCCGAATTCTGGGCATGGGCGACATTGTGTCGCTGTTTGAGAAAGCTCAGAAGGAATTCGATGAAGAAGACATGCTGCGTCAGCAAGAAAAGATGCAGCAGGGCAAGTTCACGCTTGATGATTTCCGCAAGCAGATGGCTCAGATCAAAAAGCTGGGCTCTATGCGGGAAATCATGAAAATGATTCCGGGCATGGGTGGCGTTGTCGATCAGATGGGTGACATGAACCCTGAAGACGACATGCGAAGAATTGAAGGCATTATCAATTCGATGACGCTTAAAGAGCGTCAAAATCCCGATATTATTGATCGTGGTCGTCGAAATCGCATCGCGAAAGGCAGCGGTGTTCAGGCGGCGGACGTGAACAAGCTGCTCAAAGACTTTTCCGCCATGGGAAAAATGATGCAGGGTATGTCGAATATGGGCCTTCGTGACCGAATGAAGGCTGTGAAAGGCATGGCTGACGGCGGTTTGATGAATCCGGGGGCTGATTTCACTGAAAAGAAGATGCGAAGTCAGCGTGGGCCTTTGGATCAGGACGCAGCTCGCGAGAAGAAAAAGAAGCAGAAGAAAGAAGCTCAGAAGCAGAAGAAGCGAAATCGAAAGAAGTAGTTATTTAATTTTGTTTGTCCAGGAGTTCCAATGGCAGTTCGAATTCGAATGAAAAAGATGGGACGCAAGCACCGTGCGTTCTTCCGTATTTGCGTGATGGACTCGCGAGTCCAGCGCGATGGCAAGGCAATTGAAGAAGTTGGGTTCTACGACCCAATGGTCCAGGACAAGGCCGCACGTGTTAAGTTGAACATAGAGCGTGTCGATTACTGGATGTCCGTTGGTGCTCAGCCAAGCGAAAAAGTCAACGCTTTGATTCGCAAAGTGAAGACCAACAAATTCGGCAAGGCTCAGGCTCCGCCAGCAATGCTTGCTCCAAAGGTTAAAGAAGAAGCTGCTCCGGCGGCAGAAGCTGCTGAACCGGCGGAAACAACCGCTGCGGAATAGTGACCATGCGGTTTGATATCCTCACCCTGTTTCCTGAGATGTTCGAAAGTTATCTCGGACAGGGACACCTGAAACTCGCGATTGAGCGCGGGCTTGTGGATATCCAGCGGCATAATTTCCGGGAGTTTGCTCCCGGTGTCCGAAGGCAGGTCGATGACAAGCCATTCGGTGGTGGTCCGGGAATGTTACTGATGTGTCAGCCGGTGATCGATTGTGTCGAAACCGTGCAGTCGCAGGGAAACACTCCGGGGCGATTATTGATGATGAGCCCTCAGGGGCGAAAACTGAACCAGGGATTAGTTGAGGAACTTGCTCAGGAGCCTCGACTGCTGTTGCTTTGTGGACGATACGAAGGTTTTGACGACCGGATACGTCAGGGGTTGCAGCCAACTGAGATTTCTGTCGGTGACTTCATTTGTAATGGTGGAGAAGTGCCGGCGATGCTGATTATCGACACAGTGGTTCGGCTGATACCGGGTGTGCTGGGTGATGAAACCAGCAGTCGATACGATTCGTTCAGCAATGAAGGTTTACTGGAACATCCGCAGTTTACGAGGCCTCGTGAATTCCGCGGAATGACAGTGCCTGACGTGCTGATCAGTGGTGATCATAAAAAAATTGCTGAGTGGCAGCGGAATCAGAGCTTGCAGAGAACAGCGGAACGCCGCCATGATCTGCTGGATAATCCAGAGACTCACGCTGCTCAGTTTGAATAGTTCTGAATGTGTGTTGAATAAAGGAACCCGGTTATGCGAAATAATCTCTTGGATCTGGTCGAGAAGTCCAGTCTTCGTGAGCAACAATTGAAGTTCGCCGTAGGTGATACTGTTGACGTCCACACTCGAATTCTGGAAGGTAACAAAGAACGAATCCAGATTTTCAGCGGTGTTGTGATCGCAAAGAGCGGCGACGGAACTCGTGAAATGTTCACGGTTCGCCGCATCGTTCAAGGCGAGGGCGTGGAACGTAAGTTTCCAGTGAACTCACCAAAGATCTCTCACATCGAAGTCAAGCGTCACGCTCGAGTTCGTCGTGCGAAACTGTTCTATCTTCGTGAACGAACAGGCAAAGCGACTCGTCTTAAAGAACGCCGCGCAAAGCCATGGGAAGTACAGGTCAGCGACGCTGGTAAATGAGCTCGTTATTCTGACTGCGCTTGGCGAGCGGCAGGGCGTCAGCCCGACGAGGCCCGCGCACGGTTAGTGACTGATCTCCGTTTCTGCCCCGTTGACATTTATTAGGCGACAGCCTGAACTTCGGGTTCCTCCGGCTGTCGCCTTTTCGCTGCGCATTCCCGTAACTCAACTCTCCAGAGTCGAGCAAATCATCGCAGACACACCTCGACACTCAAAAGCCTCAACCAAACACTGGTGCCGGAGTTTCCCATGAAGAATCTCTTCCGCAAGTTGCTCGGCGATCGAGGTGAACGGGCAGCCGTAAAGTACTTAAAGCAGCAGGGATTTCGCATCATCGCAAAGCAGCACCGAAACCACTACGGAGAAGTGGATATCATTGCTGAGGAAGGGAAGGCGACGGTCTTTGTCGAAGTCAAGACTCGAACGTCCACAAACGATGGCCAGCCCTTTGAAGCGGTTGATCTTCGCAAGCAGGAAAAGATCACTCGGGTCGCACTGGCATGGTTGAAACAACACAGCAGACTCGAACAGCCTGCTCGGTTTGATGTGGTATCCATCCTGTGGCCAGACAACAAGGGGGAGCCTCAGATCCAGCACTTTCGCAACGCTTTTGAAGCCACGGGGCGCGGTCAGTTTTTCAGTTAGATATCCTCAAAATGCTCATCTACAAAGTCTGTTCCAAAGCCGTCTGGGAAGAAATCCGATTGCTGACTGCATGGCCCGGATCGCCGCACGATCTGCGAGACGGATTCATTCACTTCTCGACGAAAGAACAACTGGCCGGCACTCTGCAAAAGCATTACACCGGACAGACAGATCTTATTCTGTTGAGTATTGAAGCTGAGACCCTTGGCGACGCCTTGAAATGGGAAGCCTCACGTGGTGGCGATTTGTTTCCGCATCTGTACGGGCCGCTTGCCATAGCGTTGATTGTGGCGTCGGAAGGACTGGAACATAACAACGCAGACGAATGTCATTAGTTTTAAGGTGCTTCAGCGTCTTTGTCCGGATGAATTCGAATCCAATGGTCTGTGAAACGCAGATGCTTCTGGACTTCGACAGAAGGCATATGGCATGACAGGCACTGCGATGTCATAGGCTGCGATCGGCATGGTGACGCATGGCCTGGCTGGGAACTGTGGCATTCAAGGCAGCGATTCACGTAGAAGCTGGTATCGCGCGACGCAGGCTGATGCGGGTCGTGACAGAAAGTGCAATTGAACGGCTTGACTGATCCCGACACTGCCTTCACAGCATCCTGTTTCTGGAAACATGCACTTTGCGACATTCCCACCGGGGCAAAACGGACCAGTAGTTTGTTTGTCGGTGTGAGTTCATCGGCTGTCATTTGATCGGCTCGGCGATGACATTCCCCGCACCGGTTAATGGATTCCAGGGGTGTGAGCTGCTTCCAGTCATCCATGAATGTCTCTTGGCTGCCATTCTGCATGGCGGCGACGTGTTCATGAGTTTGCACATGACATCGTGCACATTGAACGCCGGGAACGATCTGGGATTGAATAAGTTGTCCATGCTCGACCAAGAGGTGTGTCGCGTGGCAGCCGAAACATTCCATCGCTTCAGGATGATGAAGACATAAACCAACAGCGTTGATTCCCGCGTCGGTCTGATGAGAATCGGTAATCCCCAGCGTCGCCGCGAGACCTGCTTCCGGATACCACGACACATGATGTTCAATGAGCCCCGTTCGTCCATCTGCATCGGGATTTAAAGAAACCGGCGTGATCGCATGTGAACCCGACCCGAACAGCCAGTCAACCCGAATCGGAGAGGGATACGCGGTCGAATCAACCCGCACAGAATTATCCAGAGCATTCAGACTCCAGACAGACTCCACGTCGCCGATTCGGACAGTTTGATTCCCAAAGATTTTCCCCGCATCAATTTCCAGAGGCGTTCGTAATGTCTGATTGTGCGGAGCGTTCTTAAACTCGCCGACTTCCTTCGCGTGACATTCTGCGCAGGATTGCATGGGGGCTGGCCGAACTGAAGCCATCACCGATGGCCGCGGCAGACCGGGCTGCTGGTCCTGAATCACAGGCCACAGCAGGAGAACTATTAGCAAGAGTGCGACTGCGGCAAAACCGATCGACTCTTTATGGCGTAAGCCGAAATAGAACATCTTGACTGACAATCTTAAGTGGGCTGTCTGGAAAATTCTGGACGAGTCGAGTCAGCATATCGGCACACTCGTCAGGCATGCCAGCCTCCAGCAGCAGGCAGGCGCGGGCATATTGTACTTCAGCATCCTCGGCGGTGAGCAGCGTGATTGATTCTTCCAGCCTGCCTTTTACGTAGAATTCTGCGGCACGCTGCATTTGTTCGGCGTTCGGTTTGAGTTCCGTGGTTTGCATTTTCCAATTGCTGAATCCCTCAGGGCGATCGACCTTGTCGCAGATCAATTGTCGCCATTGGCTCGGACGCGACAACAGTTGTTGTTCTTCAAAAGCCAACTGAAACTGACACTTTGCGAACTCGGCTTCTGCCCCGGAATTCCGACCTGATTGAGAAAGCAGCGGAATCAGCACACGCAGCGCGGCAATTGGCATGTTCATCGCCTGAAACATACCCGCCTGCTGGACCGCGCCCGTTTGATCCGCGCGGCCCGTCACACTGCCCCAGACATCCAGCCATTGGTCGTTGCCGTCTGACGGCGGTACAGAATAAGTCCACGGGCCAAGGTTCACAAAATCTTTTTGTTGCATGATCTCAATGATTCGATCATTGACTGCCGGATCTCCGGCCATGCCGTAGGGAACGACTGGGGAGTCGAGAGCCAGCGGCCTCCAGATCGTCGGTTCCAGCGCGCGAATGAGTGCGAGATCATTTCCAGAAACCATTAGTAACCGTGTGTTGCTCGTCATGAGCGGAATCCACCACCCGCCGGTACTACCATCTTCACGGCGATGCCACGCACGCATGGAGTTTCTCAAATCCTGCCGCAGCAGCATTTGCTCAAGCAACCGTCCCTGCAACAAAGCGAGTTTTGGAGAGATCTGAGGCTGCAAGAGTCCTGGTCGCAACCACGCGATCATCCCTGCCGCTCGGATGTCATTGCACCAGACTTTTCCGGTGATATCATTTTCTTTAAGAGCCTCTTCGCACAGTCGGATTTCCAGCCGCGGGTGTATCCCCCACCCGAATCGCTGCGAACTCCCCGGCCAATGGCCGCTGCCGGTATAAACGGCGAAAACACAACATGCCGCCAGACAGAATCCCGGTAGTCTCTGACGCATGGATAATGGCAACAGACGGGAAAACCATGTGCACTCGATTCGCTGTGTCAACGGCAGCACAGCACACGTCATCCAGGCCGCCGCAAACGGAACATTGTTCTTGCAAACCACGGCCGACAAAATCATCAGCACACCGCCGATAACTTCCGTCCGTGACGCTGATGCCTGACAAAGACACGCAAATCCGACGACACTCAGAACAATGAACGCGATGGTGGAAGGAGCTGGCTGTGTCCCAGTCAATGTTTGCCAGCCAGCCAGCTTCAGGATCAGCATCGATTCAGACAGGTGAGGCCACGTCAAAACATAAGAGTCTCTGAGGACCCACCAGGCTCGCGGGTTGGCAAAAGTGGCAAGGCTGGCCAACAGGATGACAATTGCGGACCTCGACCGCTGCAAAGGATTGCAAAGTGAAGGGGACAGGCCAATGACAAGAGCCAACAAACCCAGGACAATTCGCTCGCCGACATTCGCCCAGACACCATAAAACAAAAGCAGGCCAACCACCCCGGTCCATCGCGGTCGCGAGGTCCATCGCAAAAGCATCTGCTGCAGAGCAACCACGAAGAGGACATCCATCATAGTTGACGGATCGTCCCATGCGTCACTCAGTACCATCAATGGCAAGAGAACAATGCACCACACCACAAATGTGGGCCGGGATACAAGTCGGATGAGCACCGCAGCGACGGCGAATGCACACCCAAGTTTCCAGAGCATCAACCCAGAGCCGCCCGCGATGGAGTAGACCAGGAAACCCGGCACGCCAGCAAACCAGTCAGACTCTGGAGGAATTGATTGTCCGAGCAAAAAGCGGCTGGGCTGAAATTCACCATTACAGACGGCACGTCCGCGTGCCAGATCCCACCATAAATTATCGGATGAAATCGGGAAGGTCGTGGTCAATAGAGCGGCTAGTACGATCCAAACCAGGCTGCGAACGCTTGCCATTGATCGACGTCGTCTCCAGAAAACCGCTCAAACGACGACATGACAGAAAGCGAGGGCCGTCGGCCAGTGCAGCGTTACAGCTACGGTGAATCACTCTTCTGCTTGATTCTGCTGTGCTTCTTCACCCTTACTGAACTCTTCTGTTTCCACTTCGGGCGGACCTTCGTCCCCTGTTGCGAGACCTGCCTCATGGGGATTTCCACAACCGATCATAGCTGGCATCATCGCCAGCAGAAAAAGACACGACTTAATTTTCACGATTCTCTCCCGAGATTATGTGCGAGTGAAAGTGTTTCGTCATCTATCGCTCGCGGAAACAAAATGACCGTCACCGCTACTGCGATGACGGTCTATAAAAAACTCAAATCAGCACAGGTTCTAGAATTCTCCGATCACGTTTCCATCGGCCTTGTCACCCAGATTTCTCCAGATGCTTAGGTCAATGTTCTCGCTAACAAAGCGTGAAGAACCATCGCACAATGAAATCTGGACTCCTCCGGTATGCATACTGCGGCTGGCAAACATGGAACGGTCAGTATTGTCACCGCAGTCCCAAAACTTGGAGTTAGGACCAACATTCGTTGTAAACACGATGCTGGCAGGGAAATATCCCCAAAACCATGAGTTCCCGATCGCACGTGTCGTCGCAGTGGACTTAGTTCCGGTTGTGGAACAAACTTCGTCCGGATCGGTGCCAGTCGCGTTGATCTGGAGATGTGGAAATCCGATGATGATTTCGCTGACCGCGAGAGTATTCGATGTTCCATCCGTGATATCTCTCATCTGAGCTGTTTGATTCTCCGCGAACAATCCGCGACTACGTCCGGCTACCGCCCGCAAGCGACTGTCACTTCCTTGACAGCCAGAGTAGTTGGTCTTCCCATAAGCTGCGTTGGCCGGTGAACCTGTTTGCCTGGTACCGTCAGGTGCAGTCCAGTTGACGCTGCCATTTCCTGGTTCAGATGGGCACAGAAAAGCCGGAAGAATCTGGGATCTCGCTGTCACATTCACGCCAGTGGGTACACTACCTGCGGACCAAAGGCTGAAGTCAATTGAAGCAAAGGTCGCGTTTTGTTCCAGTTGTGGCAGAATTCTTGCACGCCACGAGACATTGCTTGTCTCCCAAGCATTGATGCCGGCAACGCCAGGAGTTCTAACACGAGCCATCGGAAATCGGCTGTAAATGTCAACGTAATTGTGCAGAGCAAGG
>JANOZG010000324.1:0-5398 GCA_031429275.1 Planctomycetota bacterium | reverse complement strand
GAATGATGCAGTGGTGAAAGACCATAGTTGCGGAATGCGTTCAATGGGCCTTCTGGGAAAGATCCAGTTCAAACCCCTCATGAGGGCGCCTCCTGAGCCGTTCAGTTAAATGTGTTGGCTGCTTGGGGCCGTTTCGTCCTGAGTCAGCAAGACCCACAGCGTAACGATAGGACTGTAGATTCTGTCTTCCCAGCACGCATCGATCTTCTCCAGTGCGTGGCACACAGGCTTCCGGCAGCGACATTGCTCAAGTCACAAGGAAGATTCGCCCGCTGATTTGCTGCACGGCTCACACGGCATCGTAACTCCACGGCTTCCGCAACTCACGTCGAAGCCAGTGGTTGGCATCGTCGTCGCCGACAAATTGCTCGGCCTCGGGATTCCATTGCAGCTTGCGACCAAGGCGGAGCGAGAGAACTCCGAGATGGCAAAGTGACGCAGAACGGTGGCCAATCTCAGCTTCACAAATGGGAGCTTTTCGTGTGCGAATACAGTCGAAAAAGTTCCCCATGTGGTCGTTGCTCTCATAAAGCCGCACAGCATCGGACGCCAATGGCGTCGTGAGGAATTCCGGATTGCTGGCTTCAATCGCCCCGCGTGTGACCCAGATCCATCCGTCGGCTCCTTCGAATTTCACTCCATGCTGTTGCCCTTTTGGATCTGCCACTGCGCCATTCCATTCGTTGGCCGCTGTGCTGTAGCATGAATGCGTAACACCGTTGGCATAGACATAATCAACAGCGTATTCACTGGTTGCACTGAATCCATCGGGGATCATTTCGACCGTCGGTTTGGCGTCGATCGACACTGGTCCGCTGCGTTCAAGTCCAAGACCCCACAGCGCAATGTCGTTGTGGTGAGCACCCCAGTCGGTCATCGTGCCGCCGGAGTAGTCCCACCAGTACCTGAACGTGACATGCGTTCGCTCTTTCACATATTCAACCTCAGGGGTTGGTCCTTGCCACATATTCCAATCGAAACCAGCGGGAGCAGACGACTTCGTGAATGGGCCTTCCCGTCGCCCACGTGGCAGCCAGACAGAAATGTGCTGCAGTTTTCCAATGCGTCCGTTCCGCACAAGCTCGCAGGCCAGCCTGAAGTTTTTTTCACTTCGTTGCTGACTGCCCGTTTGCAGGATGCCACCGGTATCGCGAACAGCGGACACCAGGTGCTGCCCCTCTTCAATTGTGAGCGTCAGTGGCTTTTCACAGTAGACGTCTTTCTTCGACCGCAATGCGGCCAGTGAGATCAGCGTGTGCCAGTGATCCACGGTGCCACAAATGACAACCTGAATGTCCTTGCGATCCATGACCTTCCGAAAATCTTTATAAGTCTCAGCGTCCGGCCAGAGCTTTTTCGCTGCGGCCAGCTGGCTGTCATCAACATCACATAAGGCGACGATGCGGCCAAACCGGGAAGCGTTATTCGCGTCGCCCTTGCCCATGCCGCCACAGCCGATCAACGCGATCGCTGGTTTTTCGTCCCATAAAGGTGCCGCAGCGGCTGATTGAGCCAGCTCGTTCAGATACCAGTTCGGCAGAGACGTTGCCGCAGCCATTGCGGCAGCTGTTTGTAGAAAGCTTCGTCGATTGGTGTTCATGGCCGAGTTATCCTTATCGTTTGCGGATGAAAATTACTTCTTCAAATAGTCGTTACGAATCTTGTGCAGCTGTTTCCAGATCGCGGCATCCCTGGCCTGAGGTGAGACGCAGGCAAAGATGAAACTTCGGTCGCTGCTGATCCATGTCTGAATGTCGAGGTTCAGTGTTTGTGCCTTCTTTGTGGCGAATGGTTCGACCCACTCCAGAGTACCCGTGTAGTGTGCTGGCATGATGGTTGTCGTATCGTCTGGAGTCGTCGTGGCATCTGATTTCGCCCGTTGCAGTTCAAGTGTAAACTTCAACGGATCGACATCCGGCAGCTTCCCGTTCAGGACGGCCTTACACAGACCACGGTAGTACGTCAGGAATTCCTCTTTGACAACGGCTTCAGTCAGCTCTGGCATCGGTTCGAGTTCGAATACAAAGGCATAGCTGAAGAAAGTATCCGACTTCGGGTCCATCATCCCGGGGGCAAACCGGATATGCTCAGAGCCTTTCAGCTTCATCTCAGGAGCAAATCCCGGCGGCAGTTGAATCGTTTCGCCACCCCACTCAGCCGGCGCGGCAAGCTTTGCTGCGCTGGGTTCATCGACAGCCAGAATGGTCCCAGCTATCAAAAGAAGAACAGTGAAAATGTGAAGCAATGTAACCTCCTGCCAGCGAGCACTGAACGAACACGTTGGGCGGCACTCTAGACGACAGCATCAGCGTTGTCACTCGAACAGTGTCGATCCGGTAGTGTTCCTTACTGGAACGTACACAAGAATCGGCATGTCTGATAGACTCGTCGCACGATGACTTCACAATACCACGGATAAATCCTTCGATGCAGACACGATCCATGATTACGGCACTGATCGCGACCGTGGTTTCGGCGACAGTCTTCGGGGACGACAACTGGCCTCAGTTTCGAGGCCATGGAGGCCTCGGAATCGGCAGCGGCAATCCGCCAACGGAATGGGACATTCAGACAGAACAGAACGTCGCGTGGAAGACTCCGATACCTGTTTTGGACATTCTGCTCCAATCTTGTGGGGTGATCGCGTCTTCCTGACAACGGCGGTCAATTCAGAGACGGACCATCCTGAGGTCGATACTGGCTGGGCCGGTGTTGACGGTGAGTCCGCGACGGACTCCGGTCAATGGACATGGCAAATCATTTGTCTGCAACTCAAAACAGGAATGGTGCAGTGGACCAGGGATGCTTGTGTCGGCGAGCCTGCAATCAAGCGGCATTTGAAAGCATCTCATGCGAACTGCACTCCGGCAACGGATGGTGAATTTGTCGTTGCGTTTTTCGGCTCGGAGGGTCTGTACTGTTTCGACTTCGAAGGGCACTTAATCTGGAAACGCGATTTCGGAAGACTGCATTCCGGACCCTACGACGCTCCGGAACTGGAATGGGGGTTTGCCAGTTCCCCGATCATTCACAACGGTCTTGTGATTGTTCAATGCGACTGCCTGAATGCGAACTTTGTCGCTATTCTGGATCTGAAAACTGGCAAGGATATTCGCCGCATTGATCGCGACGGAGAAGTTGCCACATGGTCGACACCGCTGGTCGTGACGATGGATGGTCGGTCGCAAATCGTCTGCAATGGTTATCATCAGATTGCTGGATACGACCTGGAAACCGGTACGCAAATCTGGCACCTGAATAACGGAGGTGACGTCCCTGTTCCCACGCCGCTGTTCGCCAACGGCCTGATTTTCCTGACGAATGGTCACGGCCGCAGTCCGACATTTGCGATTCGTCCGACTGCCATGGGAGATCTGACTTTAACCGATGATCAATCGAAAAACACGGGCCTTGCATGGTGGCAACCCAGCATCGGTTCGTACATGCCGACACCGTTGGTCCGGGACGGGCTCCTGTACACCTGCGATGACAACGGTCGCTTGACGCTGCAAAATGCCCTGAGCGGAGAACCGATCTATCGTCATCGAATCGGTACCGGCATCGCCACGTATTCCGCATCCGCCGTCTCGGCCGGTGCGTACATTTATTTTGCCAATGAAGACGGTGAAGTCACAGTGGTTGAGGCAGGGAACGAGTTCAGAAACGTCGCGACCAACAGCATGCATGAAGTCGTCATGGCGACGCCCGCAATCTCCGGCGACCGGCTACTCATCCGCACCGTGCGAAGTCTTTATTGCCTGAAGCCAGAGTAGAAGATCCCCTGCGGCTTCCGCTTTAAGCACAGAGCCAGAAATGTTTTCACTGAACTCAATCGCTGACCCAAAGTCCGTCCCTGCGTTTGTGATTCATTCTTCATTATTCTGCCTACGTTTTTCTGCCATTACTTTGTTCTTGCGGACTGCGATTTGAAATTGCAACGTTCTGACAGAAAGATGTACGACAAAAAGATGGGTCTCTATTTCGAGCATAAGCGTAGCGTTGAAAATGCACCCGCTAACATGTCCGTAAGGGTCGTCAATACGGTGTAGGAGTGTGCGATCTGTTCAGTCTGTCGAAAGACGGCGGGATTCTGAATTTCGTATTGACGCAGTGTCTACAGATGAAGATTTGAATTCCTGAGCGAATTGTCTGCTGAACCGAATCCGGTGTTCCCCATCTGGCTTCATGCCAGTGGATGCCAGGTTTGAAAACTTCGCGGACCTGTTGTCAGTCTTTCGGACGCGGGACCGGCCATAGTTTTCAAACATGGCTTCCGCCGATACAAGGTCGAGTGACGAGCGGCCTGCTGCGTTCGTTTCATTTTGGTTGCCACCAGGAAGGGAACAACTTGAGCGGATTATGTGAACGTGCCGGGAGGCTGATTTGGGTCAAGGGCTCTCAGCCATTGTTAGGGTTTCGTGTTCTGTTGCTGTCGAATGAAGACCGTTCGCGGTTGAAGTCGTCCATCCGCAGTGACAACGGCGATGGCGAGCAGCTCTGAGAATTGACTTGCGGTTAACGCCACTTGTTCGTCGGTAACAAGGTGGTGTTCTGATCGCAATTGAACGCTGGCGATCGTAAGTGTGCGGCCGCAGAGTAGATCGGCAATGTCGGTTGGTGTGCAGTCATATTGCGGAAGATGCTGGACAATACTGACGGCTGAATTGATCGCTGTTTGTATTTTGCCGAGTGTTATTTCGTCGGCCGGAATGGCGTCGCTGGCTTCGAAGCGGCCGACGGCGGTGCGTTCCAGGCGGCTCATCAATCCACCGCAACCAAGCTCGTTGCCGAGATCGCGGGCGATGGAACGGATGTAGGTGCCTGAGCCGCACATAATCGCCAGCTCCAGTCGAGGCCATGTGTAAGACAGCACGCGGATCGAATGAATCTCAACGTTCTTCGCTTTTAGCTCAACCGTTTCACCGCGTCGAGCGAGATCGTAGGCTCGCTGGCCGTCAACGTGTACGGCTGAGAATATCGGCGGCACTTGCGACACGACGCCGGTCATGGATTGAAGCCGCGCGGTGATTGTTTCTGCAGTGGGCAGAACGTCTGACGTCGGATGTTGCTGCACTTTTCCGGTACTGTCATCAGTATCGCTGGTTTGTCCCAGTATGAATTCGGCCACGTATGATTTTACACCATCGTGCAGCATCGTCGTCAGCCGAGTTGCTGGTCCGATGCCGATCAGCAAAACACCAGTGGCCATTGGATCCAGCGTGCCGGCGTGTCCGCATTTTTCGGGACGAATCAGTCGCTGCACCTTGTTGACGACGTCACGTGATGTGACACCCGCTGGCTTGTAAACATTGAGTACACCAAAGAGCGGTTGCTGCGTCATTTATTCGGCTTCTGCGAGCGATCTTGCGGAAAAGGTCTCCATGATAGTCCAGACCAT
>JANOZG010000323.1:0-4145 GCA_031429275.1 Planctomycetota bacterium | reverse complement strand
GCAGATTGCCCCTGAGCCGACCGCAGTGTCAAAGCATCCCATTCAAACATTGAACCAATATTCGGATTGCCAGCTACGTTGAAGACTTCCGGATAGATCGCAAAGCCAGCCGGATTGAGCAACACTGCAGCAGCACATAGTTGAGTCAGCAGAATCGTGCGATGGAGCTTTCGATCCAGCAGTGCAACGCGCAGTGATTTTGAGATGACCAGCACGTCGCCGAAGCGGCCAAGCCCCGTCAGCCCCATCAGCATTAATCCCATCGAAAACGAACCGTGAACGTTTCCCCATAACATGTACATCGCGGGCAACGCGAACCATGTGAATCTGGAATGTTTATTCTTTCCGAACATCCATGCCACAACGATGCAATAAAACAGTACACCGAACAGTTGCGGACGAATCACCAGCAGTTGATCCAGATTCACTTTGAAGAATACGGCACCGGCAATGATGCCGCCAATTGTCGAATGACTCAGCTTCACGCTCCGCCATGCCAGCACCGCAATGCATAAGGCGATGGTTAAGCCATAGGCGAACTGCAGTCCTGTAAGCCCAACACGATTGTTGAGCGCAGCCATGCTGGCCTGCGCGAGCCATGGAATATTGATCATCCGAACACCGCGACACAAATTCAGCAGCGGCTCGGTGTCGGAGACAGCTCGTGTCTCAATGATATTCTGTCCATAGTTTAGATGGTCCCATAAGTCCGTGTGCCACAGAGGACGGTTGGCCATCAGGATGAATACGACTCCGATGAGCGTGATAAATAACGCGGATGTGGGAGACGTGCGCATCCAATCCGGAGTTCGGTCTTCCAGAACACTGGCATCCGGCAGTTCAGGCTTTCCGTCTGTTGCTGAGGGCTGTGGTGATGTTGCGGGTTCAAGCGCGATTGACATTTGGGCTGTCCGGATCGAAAAGAAAGTGAGCGACCAAGTCGAGGCCGTTCAGATTGCGTGTTGCTCAAAGTCTACATCATCCGACAAGTCAGCCTTGAATTGAATTTGTGATCAGCGAACAGTGACCAGAACATTTCTGACATATCGTCTGAAAGTTCTGTTTTTGTCAGAAAAACCGGATAGTTCGTATGCTCGTACAGTGTCGTTTGGAAGGGAAATAGCGAAGAATTCAACATCCGTAGGTTGATCCACAAACTCTTAATCCTAAACCTGCTCTTAATCCTAATCGATTCCCGGTAAGGACCACTGTTTCCGGTGTCGAACGTGCCCTCTTCGATCGCCGAGACCCACTTGAGGGCTGGTCGCTTCAGAGCGTGACGGCTGGGTAAATTGCAAATCGATTACGATTATGATGACGAATACGAGTAAGATTGGTTCTGATAAACAGTTACCGGTGGCTAGCGCCAATCTGCTCATAGCGGGCGATACTTCTCCATGACATTCCTCCAGCCGTTCATTCTATTCGCTCTCCCGCTGATCGCATTGCCGATTCTGATCCATTTGATCAATCAGAATCGCCACAAAACGATTCCCTGGGCTGCGACCATGTTTCTGTTGCAGGCCAAACGCATGGCACGCGGCATGGCGAGGCTGCGTTACATTCTTATCATGGCCGCGAGGATGCTGGCCCTCGCTGGATTGATTTTCGCCATTAGTCGGCCGATGTCCGGTGGCTGGCTGGGACTGACGACCAGCGGAGCTCCCGAAATGACAGTTGTCATTCTCGACCGCTCCGTCAGCATGGAAGAAGAAGATCCTGCAACAGGACGGTCAAAACGCGAAACCGCACTGCAAAAACTTGCCGGTGCCTTGAAGGATCTGGGACGCAATACTCGCATCGCCCTCTTTGACAGCGCAACAGGGGAACGGCACGATCTGGCATCATCCGATGCGCTTACCGAATTGCCAGAAGTTGCTCCCACGGCAACTCATGCCGACATTCCGGCCTTGATGCAGGAAGCGGCGGAGTACATTCTTACCAACGAAGTCGGACGGACTGACGTCTGGATCTGCTCAGACCTGCGTCAATCCGACTGGAATCCCAGCGGAGGACGTTGGGAATCCGTGCGTGAACAGCTTCGAAATCGAGACGGCGTGCGGCTTTATTTGCTGGCCTATCAGGATCTTGCCCCCGATAACCTTGCCATCTCCGTCAGCGGAGTCCATCGGCGTGAAACCGTCGAAGGTGCGGAACTTGTGATGGACCTGAAGCTGACCCGCGCGACTCCGATTACTGATGCTATCCAGGTTCCCGTGACGTTCGTGATCGGTGGGGCACGTTCCACGATCGATCTGGAATTGACTGGCAATCAACTGGTACGCAACGGGCACACCATTCCCATCGATCGCGAATCTAAACGCGGTTGGGGCCGCGTCGAACTTCCGCGCGACGCCAATTCATCAGACAACGTATTCGACTTCGTCTATGCGGAGCCTGCAGTGCAGAAGACGGTGATCGTGTCGGACGATCCTCAGGTTGCTGAGGTACTTCGTCTGGCATCCGCAACACCGTCAGACCGAAGTCTGATTTACGAAGCTCAAATCCTTCCATCATCGCAGGCCGCCGTGATCGAATGGGAAAAGACGGCACTCTTGCTATGGCAAGCGCCGTTGCCGACCGACGTTGTCGCGAAGCAACTTGAGGCGTTTGTAGAGCAGGGCGGTTGTGCGATGTTCTTTCCAACTGAAACTCCTGACAATTCAAAGCTCTTTGGAACTCACTGGGGCCAGTGGCAGGAACCACAGGAAGGCGATCACTTTGCGATATCGCGCTGGCGACTCGATGCTGATTTACTCGGCAATACACTCAGCGGCACACCATTGCCTGTTGGCCAGCTGGCAACGTATCGCAGCTGCGAAATTGTGAACGAACAAGCCACGACGCTGGCTCACCTTGAAAAAGGTCCGCCGCTACTACTGCGAGCGAACACAGATCAAGGTGCCGCATGGTTCTGCAGCACATTGCCAACGACCGAATATTCAAACTTCGTCAGTAACGGCATCACTTTTTATGTCATGATCCAACGCGCCGTTGCTCGTGGCGCGGCGGCTTTGGGGGAAGCTCGCCAGTATGACTGCGGATCGCTGAAATCCAGCATCGCCGAGGCATGGACTCCGCTGGACGAGGTCTCCGAGGGTGTTCTGCTCTCACAACGCACGCTCAACAATGGACTTTACGAAACTCCGGAAGCCGCATTTGCACTCAATCGTCCGTTGAATGAAGACGCTGTCGAGGTTCTGAGCGATGGAACTCTGGAACAAGTCCTCAACGGTCTCAATTACACTCGTATCGACGACAAGGCAGGCAGTTCAATGGCCCTCGCCAGCGAAATCTGGCGCACGTTTTTGATTCTGATGATCATCGCATTGATGGCCGAAGCATTGTTGTGCGTACCGGATAAAGTGGTCAAAACTTCCGAAGAGAAAACAATCAAGCGTGATGCCCCCGTGCAAATCACTCCGTTTCCAAAGAAGGGGGCGGTGATGAAGACGTGAGTTGCGACTTCGCAATTTGAAATCTCAGATTTGAAATCTGCATTGCAATGTCGCATTTATTGCCAAAGTTTGAATAGCGAATGCCAATACCGAAAAACGAAACAACACGCTTATGACCTTCGCCTGGACATTCACAACACTCCTCATTTCGATCATCGTTCTGATCGTAGCGGCAGCGTGTTGTTTCATCAGTTGGCGGCGAAGCGGATACTCAAGGCCCATGCTGTGGCTGGAGCTATTTCGATTCATCCTGATCGCACTTGTGCTGTTGACGTTGAATCAGCCCGAGTTCACTCAGGAAATCAGGCCGCAGGAACAGCCGACTCTGGTTGTCCTCCACGACGTATCCGGCAGCATGAAGACTCAGGATGTCGTCAATCCGCAGGCTCCTGCCGAAAAACCAAAGACGCGAGCCGACGCTGTCGCTCCAGTCATTCTCACCGAACTCTGGAAGCAGCTCGAAGGTCGCATGAATGTCGTGTTCGAACCGTTTTCATCACAGCCTCCAACTGGCGAAAAAGGCACTGATCTGAGTACGGCTCTGCAGTCTACCGCCGAAAAACATGCCAACCTGCGAGGAGTCGTGTTGCTTTCGGATGGCGACTGGAATATCGGGCAGTCGCCGGGGACTGCGGCATCAGTATTGCGAGTCAAAAATGTGCCCGTATTTGCCGTGGGCGTTGGAAG
>JANOZG010000322.1:0-8850 GCA_031429275.1 Planctomycetota bacterium | reverse complement strand
AAAACAACGATAGTTTTGCCATTGGGCCGAAACTCGCAACGACAACTGAACATTGACTTCTGAGTCGCGAACATAAGTTGTTTGACCAGACTTCGGATCAGTTGAATCGGGGCTGTGACAAGCAAGTACTTTTTGACAACTGGCCGAAGCTGGGTTCAAGATCTTGCCGACCAGGCGGAATACAAGGATTCGTTTCGCCAGTCCCCGTAATTTCTCCGATGGACGAAGATTTTTGTGGCAAAATACTGCCAATCTCATGAAAAACTGTACAGAATTCAGATGTGCAGAATCATCCCCCGAAGGCATTCGGCAGTTTTTAGGCGAACATCTTTCCAACAATCGACGTTCCCATTTTACATGCCGGAATCCCGGTCTGCGGGTCAAGACCCATTAGAGCAAAATGAAGTCACTTCCGTGAAAGCCTGAATATGAACCTGGAAGATCTGATTCTTGACACACAGATTTCCGAACTGAAGCGACTGCAGTCTGGATGTTTCAAGGCTCGTGAAGTGTTGCAAAAAGTTCGATCACTCACCGCCCAACTGGACGATCAGGCTACCCGGGCAAAGGCGGAATTCCAGGGTAAGCATGACGCGAAGACCCAGCTATTAATCGAACGCGTTGAAGCAGAAGCAAAGAAACTTCGCGAACAGACGGCAAATCAGACGGCAAATCAGACAGCAGAGCAGCATCAGGCCGCACGGGAGGCACGTGCTGAGCAGATCAACCTTTTGAATGCCAAGTTGAAGCAGGATATCGTTGATTGCCAAAAGCAGCTTCAGTGCAAAATCAGCGAACTTCGGACCACTGAAGATGTCACCAACATGCTTCTGGATACAAGACCTCATAAAAAGACATTAACAAACGAAATCATCAATGATCTGCCAGAGTTCGACCTGCCGGTGCAGGAAAGCAAGATCGCTGACCCCGTAGTTCCTGTCGTGAAGCCAGTAATCGATGAACCAATCTGGGATATTGAATCGCAGGTCAGCGATGAGATTCAGAAGACACTCGAACGACCCAAGACTGAATTGAGTTCTCAGTCCGATGCCAATGTTGATTTGACTTCCGAAGAATCCGGAATTGAGTCAACGCACCAGCATATCAGTCCTGCTCTGCCAGCAATCGAAAACCTGAACACCACGAAGCCAGCAATTTGGGGACGTGGCTTGCCGTTGTTTATCCTTAGCCTTCTGCTTTTCTGCGTGGGAACATTAGCAGCAGCAGTTTCAAGAATTGACCTCGGCAGTTTGATGAATTTTGATCTGTCTGAGGCAGATTTTACGTGGCTCGGAATCTCATGCGGCATAGGCTTGGCTCTTGCAACCATCGTCGGATTCGTAGTGCGTAAACTTGCCAGCCGGGGCGTGAAACAGCCCGTTCAGGAAGTACTGTCGGACACATCGAATGCTGGTGCTGCGATTGAATTAGAGTCGAACATCAGCGAGCCAGAATCATTTGCCCCCGACGCGTCTTCAGCACGACATAAGGCTTCGGCACAACTCAAGACCTCAGCAGAACCAAATTTTTTAATGCCAGAAGTCTCGCAGGTTGAACGAAGTGTTCCGAAGCATGAACTGAAAAAATACGACCGCCGGCGAGAGGCTGAACTCCAGGCATCCGCCGATGAACAAATCAACGGATTAGTGAGTCAGCATGCCGAACAGATTCATCGACATTTGGCGCAATTCGAAGATCTGTTTTTACAGTCCAAGTCGGAATCCGCAGAGGCCGCTGCTAAGGTTGAGAACTGGCGCATTAAGGAATTGAGCCGAATTCAGGAACAATCCGCAGCGTCAGTTGAACATGCATTCATCAAGCTCGCGAAAGAGGTTCAGAAAAAGCATGATCAATTCTCCAGCGAAGCGGCGACAGCGTTATCACGGTGGAAGGCCAATGTGCTGATCGCCTCTGAAGTGGCTCGCATCAGCGCAGCCAGAGCGACACCGTTTCCACTGGAGCAGTTTGTCTCAAAGGCCGGGACGGCACATGTATCGCTGCCTTCTACATTGACGGCAGGTGATCTTGAGTTGACGATGCCCGTCTCACCTGAAACCGTAGACGGCGAGCTGGATTCCACATTCAACATACAGCTTCCCGGATTGCTCAACTTTCCTCGCGACGCATCCATAGCGATTGAGCATGATGCAAATGGCCGAGAACCCGCGCTCGACTTCGTGCGGGCGATAGCATTACGACTGCTGACAAGTGTTGCTCCGGGAAACATTCAATTTACGCTTATTGATCCGGTGTCTCCAGAACAAAGCTTTTCGGGCTTATCGCATCTGGTGAATTACAATGAACGAATAATCGATGGACAAGTTTGGTCTGATGCATCGCAGATCGAAATGAGTCTTCAAAGAGTTAGTGACCGTATTGATCGAGTCTTGAAAGCGTTCCTTGACAGTGGTGCGAATTCGCTGGATGAACACAATGAGCTGTCATCCGATGGCAAGGAGCCGTACCACGTTGTTATCGTCGCTGGTTTTCCAGGAAATTTCACCGACGAGGCATCGCGTTTACTGACCAGTATTCTGAATTGTGGTGCTCTCTGCGGCGTGCATGGGATCGTGATGTGGTCATCGGATCAAGCTCTGCCTAAATCATTCAAGACGAAGACATTTCAGAAGAATTGCACTCAGTTCCAGGTGATAAATGGTGCCGTTCGGACAGGAAGTTCACTGACAGCAATTGATGCTAACGAAACAAACGAGCTGGTTCATTTCACCGCAATTCAATCGCCGAATCTGGAAGAATATGCTGCCGTTGTTTCTGCGGTTGGTCACAAATTGCAGCCCGTCACATTGGTCAAGGATGCGGCCATCGAACCGATAACTCTGCTCGAACATACAAGCCGACCCGAGCAACCAGTTGCATCTACGAATGGTGTCGATTCAGATAACGTCACCGCAGTCGAAGTACATGAACAATCATTTTCGCCCGAGCAGCCGATTGCAGAACATGATTCTGCGTTTGAAGCGGTAGTGACGGAACAAGTGACATCGGAGACTCTGGTTTTTGAAAACTCGACATTCAATCCGCCTCTTGTCGAATCTCAGATGATTTCACACGAAATCGCTGAGATCCCAGTAATTCAGGATGAAGGACCAAATACTACTGACGTCACCATCACGGGCAGAGGATTTCCGGTCGCGGAAGCGGCTGTCGAACAAGCGGCAGCTCTTGAAAGCAGCGACACCGGACAAAAGGCCAATGATCCATCATTGGCTTCAGAACTGGCAACTTTCGCAACTGCCCCAGCGATTGAAAATTGCTCACCATTGACGGAAAAGCTGGCCCAAGAGTTCATTGAACCAAATAAGAATAGAATTCCTGTCTGGATTGGTTTATCGAGCAGCAACGCCCCGATGAGCTATCAGCTCATGCGAGCACGCGGACAAAACATGCTGATTGTCGGCAAAAACGATGATCTGGTTGACGAAATCTTTGCATCCACAATCCTCAGCTTGTGTGCAGGGCGAGCTTCGGCACATCCTCTGTCGCCAAAAGTCATTCTTGTTCACGATGGAATGAACCAGAAATCACTGCGGAAAATGGCGATGTCGTTTTCAGATGCCGTTACTCCACGATTTGCGATTCGATCGGCGGCAGGAATTGACGCCGTTGTCGCAGAGCTTATCGAAGAAATGAACGTTCGCGAAAAGAACCGCCGGGCAACAGATGCACCAGAGATAGTCTTTGCCGTCAGAAATATCGGACAATTCCCCTCTCTGCGACGTGACTACGATACTGCTGGGAATGAGTCATCTAAATCAACTTCCGGGGTTCCGCGATTCGGAGACCTTCTGCGCCAGGGGCCTCGTGTCGGCATCCATGTCATGCTTTGGTCAGATACTTTTGAAACTGCCTTGCAGTGTCTGTCACACTCTTTTCTTCGTGAATGCGATACACGCATTGTATTGACGATGAATTCTGAGGATTCAGCCAGCTTGATCAACAGCCCAAATGCAGCGACCATTGATTCTGAGACCGCGATTCTCTACTCAGAGCAGACCAGCGTTGCGCAACAGTTTCGACCCTTTGCATGGCCGTCCACTGAGTGGCTTGCAACTTTGCCGCAATCGACTGTCACTGTTACCAACGAAGCGACAGAAGCATCCCCATCCAATACTACCGAGACAAATTCCACAGTGGAACAGGTCGAGATATCTGACAGTGATGGTTTCACCTTAGCAGACGACGTCGCACAGACCGGAACTGCTCTTCAACCCATCGGTGAAAGCTCACCAAGCGATATATCCAGAAACTCGTCCGACATTACAGGAATTGCCAATGTTCCCGCTCCTGTTTCGACCAAAGATCCAGGGGTTCCCAAAGTACATGAAAAAGCAACCAGCAAGTCAAAGCGAGATACAAAAGCCGTTCAATCCAAATCACCTAAGAGCGTCGATAAGCCTTCGACTTCGGTGGTGGCGAATCCAGCGGCTGACACTGAGATACCAACCAATGCTGCAACTTTTTCACCAGATGTTGTGGCCTCCGCAGAAGCTCCGCTGAAAAAGAACCAGTCTTCGCCGGAAAAGAAAGTATCCGGGATGGCGGTGCGAATGTCATCACGAAACAGCGACCCGCTAAAGCCGCTCGATGCCCCACCAGAACGCCAGCCTCAGGTTGTTTCGAACCAGCCAGCTCCCGAAGCAGAATTTGACGAAATGGATTTCAACAGCCTTATGATTGAGTAGTGCCACCAGATTCACGGTCACCGGTCGAGCCTGGGTGGAGCCAGCAATTCGAATGGTGCAAACGGCAGGTTGCGTACAATCCAAAACATAAAGATTGCAACACCTATTGCAACAGCCTGCCAGGCTTGAAGTCTGAAGCGTCGCGTCATCATTCGCGGCAGCGGAAGCTCGAGAAACCAAAAACAGCCCCGGATCGTCTCCAGTACGATCCAGGGTAAAGCAAGGACGAGCATAGCGTTGTATTGCAATGCCAGCAGAATTCGACCGTTGAGCAAATGATGAATCGCTCGAGTGCATCCGCAGCCTGGACAATGCAGGCCAGTGGTTAAAAAGAAAACACACTTCGGAAAAAACGCCTGCCATTCACCCGTCGGATTAATATGCGAAAGCATATAACTGAAAACGGCAAGAACGACAATTGCGATGCAGAACGCACATCGTCGCAAAGATTGTGGAGTGATAGGGCGGTGCAGATTCATCCGATTTTCGCATTGCCCCCGGCGAGCCATGCCAAGCAAACCATCACCAACAACATGACATACGATAATATCCCCAACGAGATGCTGAGATTTCCATAGAAGTTGGCCTGTTTGGATGCCTTAATCGCTCCTGCCTGATCGCCGTATTCGAGTCGCACATTCACCTGCGATGCAAAGACAATTGCCACGATACCCAGTGGAACAAAACACAAGCACGTCGACAGGATTGCTTTTATGAGATGTGAAGGCACTGTGACGGCAACTTCCGAATCTGACGATTCAGACGACCGCTGTCCCGTTGCCGACTGTGACGAATATGGATCGAAGGTGGGCGACATTCGAATAGCTCAAACATGTAGAATCTAATTGATCGTCAGAGGGTGCAGTCCATGAACTTCAAAGTGCAACGCAGCCAGAGAAATTAACCAGGGTGACATCGCGCGGTCAAGTCTGCGACTATGGACAGGAAACTCCAATAGCCGTCGCAGTTGCATATTCTCGCGCGTGCGAGATCGTAAGTTTGATCTCCGTAATCTTCAACTTTTGACTTATCTGCAGCGCTTCGCCCGACAACATTACCGTTGGCTGCCCGGTGTGCAGAGAAATGACTTCAATGTCGTGAAAAGTAATCCCCTGCACGAAACCGGTGCCCAGGACTTTGACAACTGCTTCTTTGGCAGCCCAGCGCCCGGCATATCGCACTGCCGAATCGCGATGCCGGTTAGCATATTCGATCTCACCAGGCGTAAAACAACGATTCAGAAAATGATCACTATGACGTTCGATCATATGCCGAATTCGCTCAATTTCAACGATGTCTGTACCAATCCCGATGATCATTTGATGAACGCCTACTCGCCAGCTTTGCGAACACCCACTGTCAGAAGCAGATTTGCCCACAGATTCTGGTCACCGGTCTGAATCGTCAGTACGTGATCTCGTGAATCGACAGCGTCGTAGAATTCCCAACGCGAAATTGGCTGAAGTTCAATCTTCATGCCGACGTTGCCCAGAATGCTCCGGTATTCATCCCAAATCGGCGGATCATTTGGCAGGCGGTAAGGATCATCGTCCGGCATCCCCATGGTGTTGACCGCTTCGATTGGCAAAGCAGCCAGCAGCACCTTCAGCACCTGCGACACAGACACGAGCCCTGGCGCCAGATTCAGACTGACGAGTTCAGCCCGTGGGCCAATCGCTGATGCAGCCGGATAGTTGCCATCAGCGATTAAGACTTTTGAACTATGTCCAGCGCGAGCCAGAACTTCGGAGATTTTAGGATGAATAAGTTCCGAACGCAGCATGCCAGTCCTCCAGTTGAAATTAGAGATGAGTTGTCGTTGAAGTGGAAATATGACGAAAACATTAACTTAGCCATCCTGAAGCGCATTCACGATATCCACGATCGCCTTTTTACCGTCGGCATAAAGCATCAGCGAATGATCCATGGCGAACAGCGGATTAGCGATGCCGGCAAACCCGGGGCCGAGACTCCGCTTAATGTTAACCACCGTCCGGGCTCTATCAACATCGATGACTGGCATGCCAGCGATCGGACTATTGGGATCCGTGCGAGCCAGCGGATTCACGACGTCATTGGCTCCCAGCACAATTGCGACATCAACCTGCTCCATCGAGGCATTCACTTCGTCCATTTCTTTGAGGCGTTCGTATGCGATATCCGCTTCGGCCAGCAACACATTCATGTGTCCGGGCATGCGACCAGCCACCGGATGGATTCCGAATTCGACATCGATGCCTTTCGACAACAAGAAGTTTGTCAGATCGCGAACGGCGTGCTGAGCCTGCGCTACTGCCATACCGTAACCGGGAACTATAAGTACACGTTGAGCCACTTCCAGCATCAACGCAACCTCTTCGGGAGAAGTCGCTTTCACGTTGGCGTAAATATCATCGGCTGTTGTCGATTTCCTTTTGGCCTGCAGCGTTCCAAACAGTACGGCCCACAGGGATCGATTCATCGCTTCGCACATAATCCGAGTAAGAATAATTCCAGATGCGCCGACCAGTGAGCCTGCAATAATCAAAAGCGTATTGTTCAACACAAATCCCGTTGCTGATGCAGCAATACCGGAATACGAATTCAGCAGCGCTATCACGACCGGCATGTCAGCTCCGCCAATGGAAATCACCAGCAACACTCCCAAGGCCAGCGCCAGCAACACCATGCTCCAGAAAGCAACTCCAGCCCATGCCGGTTCACACATCATCCAGGTACACAATGCAGCGCTTCCAGCCGCGAGTGCCAGATTAGCAAGCTTCTGCCACGGCATTTGATGGTCGTTAACGAACTTGAGTTCTTCCAGTTTGGCGTAAGCCACAAGACTGCCAGTCAATGTGACAGCGCCGATCAAACCCGAAGCTCCGGTTGCAATCAGAACATCCGCTCCTTCAGTTCCGGCCGCAACAGCAGCTGCATGTTCTTTGCCAGCAAGATAGGCACCCGCAACCAACAATGATCCGCCACCACCAAGCCCGTTGAAAAGAGCAACTAACTGCGGCATTGAGGTCATCTGAACCCGCTTCGCCATTACGGTTCCAATAACAGACCCGATAGCAATCGCAATCAGAATTCCAGTCCAGCTAAGCACATCTCGGTGCAGCAAAGTCGCCACCACAGCCAATAACATGGCCGCCGATCCAATCCAGTTCCCGCGCACGGCAGTTCGGGGTTTCGTCATGCCCTTGAGACCCATGACGAACAGGACAGCGGAAACCAGATAGCACAAATCAACAATTGCCATGCTCACGGGAGTTACTCTTTACTTCTATGCCTGCGTCTTATTGGACTGCGACTTCCGGGACTTGAACATCGACAGCATGCGATCGGTGACCACGAATCCACCAACAACATTGACGGTCGCCAGCACCAAAGCTATCAACCCCAGTGTGGTCGCCAGCACGCCGCTGCCCTTGCCGCTTTCCAGAATAGCTCCAATCATCGTGATGCCTGAGATTGCATTCGATCCAGACATCAGCGGTGTGTGGAGCGTCGGCGGAATTTTGGCGATGATTTCTACACCCACAAAAACTGCCAGCACAAAAATCGTGAGCAACAACATGAGTGTGCTTGTCCCCACGCCTCCGGAGACTGCGTCGGCGTGGATAGCCTCGGCAGTTGGCATCGTGTCACCCAGCAGTGGGATAGCCTGAAAGAACGAAGTCATGTTAACGAGCCTCACAAATCGCCACTGCAAAAGTTGATTCGATTAACGCCACGCCGAATAATCCGCGTAAGAAAGCAGGTCAGGCCCGAAAGCCAGCCGCAGATTCGGCACCGTTCCAAATGAAGCATTCAGGAGATCAAATGGAAACCAATGTATTCAGCAATTCACGTACGCGGTCATTGACGACTTGCCCGTTCTGAGCCACCAGAGTCTCGCGAATAATCTCGTCGTTTGTGTCAATGTTCAGAGCTCCGGTTTTAATGATCGGCATCAAAAACGTCGTAATGTTCTTGCTGAACATTTCACTGGCGTGTGTCGGAATTGAACTCGCCAGATTCACAGGCCCCAGGACTTTGACACCTTGAAGCTCTACTGTCTCACCAGCTACGGTGACTTCACAATTACCGCCTCGTTCCGAGGCAATATCGACAACGACCGATCCCGGTGCCATTGCTTCAACCATTTCCCGAGTAACGAGCA
>JANOZG010000321.1:0-18394 GCA_031429275.1 Planctomycetota bacterium | reverse complement strand
GCCGCCAAACCGCGTGCAAAGACTTCAGCAGGGCTTTCTCGAAACCAAAACCACAACCCTGCCGCGCAGCCAGCAAGCAACGTCAGCACGACAAGCAATGTCAGTTTGGGTCGTTTCGCTTTCATACTTGCCGTTACAATGTTCGCGGCGAGAAATGAAGTGTGTTTTCAACTTCACAAGCCTGTCAGGCCGCGTGGCTGACTTGCTCGTCCAACCGTGGCCTCACTGGGGGTGTAATTATTCAATTTAGGATTTGAAACACAAATCTTGGCTGTCCCGAGCGGTTAAACGATGCAACAGCCCCAATCGAGCGGGTTTGATAGCGGCTCAATCGCTCAGTGTAAAAGTGAAGTCATTCGTGTCACCGGCAACGACCTTCCGCGTTTCTCCAGATGTCTTCCCATCGGCATATTTCGCAGGCAACTTTGCCTTAGGCTTCTCGATGGGAACTTGTCCAGACATCATACCCTGCTGCTTTGCCATGAACTCCTTCATTTTTTCCGGGGAGCTGCCGGCAGACGGATCTATCCCGGCCTCTTGCTCAAACTTTGCAATGGTGACGACGTATTCACCAACCGGTGCCCCATCATTCGTATCAAAAGTCGTTAGCTTAAATTTACCACTGGAATCCGTCACACCGCTGGATGAACGAGCGGAGGTTCCAGCCGCAAAAGTGACTGTTGCACCTTCCACAGGGCTCCCGTTGTAGTTGACTGTACCTGAAACTGGCACCATCGCCGGTCTGTCAGCACCGCCGCAACCTATTAGAAGAGACGAACCGAAGAATAAACACGTCACCAGTACACGAGACATTTCTTGGCACCCCGATATCGCTAGAAAATGACATTTCAAGGTAGTGTAGGAACTGCAAAAAAGTCTGCAGGCCGATGCGGCCTGCAGACTATCGGAAATTCTATCGAAACGGTACTAAAACTCGCCAACTGGCTGACCATCGCGTCGGGATCCCAATCGCTGATACGTGGCGTAATCTATGTTTTCGCTGATAAAGCGAACGGCACCATCGCAAAGAACAAACTGAGCCCCGCCGATGTGGTCTGACCTGAAACCTCTGGAAGTCGACCAACTGTTGTCCTGACCGCAAAGGCCAGCTACGCGATTCGCGCGATTTGAACATGTTTTATAATTGATCGGTGCTGTTGTCGCGTACCAATTATTATTGGTTGAGAACCCTCCATGCCAGCCATGGTCTGTACAATGCCGTTCGGGCATCACCTCTCCGGCCATAATTGTGTTAGATGTGCCATCAGAAATCTGAGCGAAATTTGCTCCAAACCCCAAGCGAGAAAATGGGCCCGAGATTCGTGAAGCATCGCTTGAATTGCCGTGACCTTCCGGACCGTCATTAAAGTAGCCATCATTGTTCCCCTTCTGTTCGGGGGATCCTGGACCGTATTGCGCGCAGCCATTTCCTGCATCCATTCGCTGAGCACCCATCGAGAACGCATAGTGATGATGAGCCTGGTTCCAGTCGCCACCCCACCCTTCACCAACCTCAGTTGGTGACTGCGAGCTTGGACACTTGAAAATTGCAATCTGGGTCTGCATCCATCTTTGCGCGCCGCCCGGAGTTATCCCTAATGAACTATTGGGAAGGTTCCACCAATCAGCGGCGGGACCACTCGAAGTTGTTTGGGTGTTAAAATCAAGTGTGGCATACAATCCTGACTGCTCAACGTATGGCAGCAATCGGGTCATGTGAGAACCCTTGTAAAAGTTAACACCCCAGCCAGCCATACCATTCGCCGCGAATCGACCATAAACGTCGGCATAATTGTGCTGTGCCAACCCGAGCTGTTTTAGGTGGTTCTTGCACTGTGTACGTCTCGCCGCTTCTCGAGCCTGCTGCACTGCAGGCAGCAACAACGCGATGAGGATTGCAATGATTGCGATAACAACCAGCAGCTCAATCAATGTAAAGCCTCGCCGAAAACCTGACGTGATTTTCATCTACGCCCCCTTTTTCTAAAGAATAAAAAAACTGTAATTAGACAACGTTCCCCGAACCAAAAACAACTTAATCCAAATGGCCAGAACTCAATTATGGTAACGGTGTGCTTGGGGAAGCGTTACACGGATAAGTGCTGTGCATTTGGGCGATTTTTCACATTATCAATCCTACTGAATATCGATTCTCTTCGTCAATTCACTTATTCTGGTTTTTCGGAATTTTTGGTTGAAAATGTTACGGCAAAACCGCTTTTGAATCTCGTTTGTGAACCTTTGACCGAGATTGCGGAGGACAGGGCAGGCCGTTGAATCGACCTTAAGGCGACCGGCAGATGAATTCTTACCGGTACGACGGACATCTTGTCCGTCGTACTGCACATCGCTGGTAAATTCTTATCTGCCGCTCGCCTAAACGGGTGAAGTGCTTTGTGGAGCATTCATCGTGTGAGGTTCTGCGAAATGTACGGCTTAATCTTTTTAGGTTCTCTGAAATCAAATAGACTCATTGCAACGAATCCTCACTGCTGACGAATATCCGTTAGTAATTGCTTTGCTTCGACGAGATTCGGATCGATTGCTAACGCGGCTTCAAGCCATATTCGAGCCAAGTCGGGACGACTCATCTGGTTTGCCAGTTTGCCAAGTTGCAATCGCAGTGGCGCATTTTCCAAGTCACGAAATGCGATCGCGTTGAGCCTGGCAAATTCATCAACCAATCGCTCAAGTTCACCTAATCGAATGGATTTCTCGTCGGCCTCAGAAATTCGCCCTGCCTGACGCAATGCCTTTGTTAACAGGAACAGAATCTCGAAATCCCCAGGTTGGGCCGTTGCCGCATCCTCAAGCATTCCGATGACGTTTTCGGGGTTCCCCGCCTCCAGTTCGATCGATGCTTTCGTCACAATTGCGGAGACAAGTTTCGGATTCAGATGTAGGGCTTCATCAGCTTTGCGAATTGCCTGCGGTGAATCCCCTAGCGCCGCGTAACAGGCAGACTGCAAAGAGTAAACGTGCGCGGATGGCTTTGCATTCTCCAATTCATCCAGTGCCTCAGTGAATTGAAGGTGTTTAACTAGACACTCTGCAAGTTCTTCTTTTACTGCGTCTCTCTCTGTCTGAGGGAGATTTCGATTCAGTGCTTCACGATAGTCATTGATCGCTTCCCCGTAATGTTGAAAGTCTTTTCCAATCCGTCCACGGAGCCGAAAGGGGCGTCCATCTTCCGGATTCGTCTCACCGACGATTTTAAGATGCTTGAGGGCAAGTTCCATTGCGCCAAGATCGTAATAGGTCGACGCCAGCCAGCGACGTGCATCAGAGTTGCTTTCATCCTGCTCCAGGGCTACCAGAAACAACTGTTCAGCATCGACAAACCGTTGCATCCTGTAACAGGCTTCGCCAGATCGAATTAATGCCTCAATTCGCAGGTTCGGGTTGTCTTTCACCAGCTGAAATTCGGCCGCCGCTGCAGGATATTCTCTGGTCTCCAGAAAAAAAGTGCCGAGTATCATGCGAGCGTGATCTTCGAAACCTGGTGTCTCGAAAAGAATCCTGGCCTCTTCAACGACAGCTTCTGAGTCACCGTTTCTTGCCGCGGCCATGCCGTTCTGAAAATGCAGTTGTGGATCTTGCTGACTGCCGCAAATTAACAACATCACGATCAGCAGGAGAACAGCGAAAGCCAGAGACGCGAGGAGCATCCTTCGGCTCGCGAGTTGCCGCAGGAAGAAAGGTAACATCCAATTCTGATTTGCTGGATTCACGGCAACGTATTTCATTCACATACGGTCACTTGGCCTGATCGCAAAGCTTCATGTTCGATGAACAAAGCGAAAACAGGACGGCGACAAGACGCAGATTTGTGTCAGAACTGCGGGTCATATCGAGGCTACCAGCCATTGGTTGCACAATTCATCGATTCGTGCAGTCCACATTCTATTTGATTCACCAGTTCGCTGACCAGAATATTTTGTATTGTGGGATCATTCAATTGTGAGATTCGTCTGCTTACTCTGGTTCGCGAAGGACCAGAGTTTGCTCCGTGGAAACATCATTCATAATTTGGGTTACCCCGGATGGCCAGTGGACCTCGACATTTGCCACCGACGTGGCTTTGCCTACTCCGAAAAAAAGTCTTTTGTCATTCGTCGATGCATAACTGCCTCCGGATTTTGCCAGGCGGATGATTTCAGGCTGTCCTGGTGTCGAATAAATCTTGACATATGCACCCACAGCATCGCGATTACTCTCGATACCAATTAATCGGATTACAAGGGCTCTGTTTGTCCCTGAGTTATTCGCGAGGACGGCCAGTGGTTCTTCGTTGCACGATACAACCAGATCCTGATCGCCATCGTTGTCAAGATCGCCACACGCAACACCTCGTCCCATATGGGGTGTTGCCAGATATTCTCCGGCTCCCGGAGCCACGTTTTGAAATCGTGAACCTTTGTCATTCTGAAACAAAAGTGGAGCCTGTCGCAACGGGGCGTTGGTCGGATATCGAATCACATGACCATTCGATACGAATGCATCTTCGTCCCCGTCGCGGTCGAAATCCAGAAACACGGTTCCCCATCCGACGGCCAATCCTCCCACCGCCGTTATTCCGGTTGAACGGCTAACATGCTGAAAGACGAAGTTGCCATCGTTTCGATACAGCGCGATGCTCTCACGTTCAAAATTTGATACCCAAATATCTGGTCGACCATCGAGGTTATAGTCGCCAACATCAACCCCCATGCTGCCTTCCGGCGTTCCGGATTCGCTTAGGCTGGTACCACTTCTGGTTGAGGCGTCTTCCAGCGTACCGTCTCCGTTATTTCGGTACAAGAAATTCGGGACTGTATCATTCGCCACATAGACATCGATATGGCCGTCGAGATCGATATCGGCCATCACCACTCCCAGCCCCTTGCCATCCGTGCGTAGTTGCAGTTTCGTCGTGAAATCCGAAAACGTGCTGTCCCCGTTGTTGTGATAGATCACGTCCTGAAGAGGTTCAAACCGCCTTGGAGGACAGACCTCTCGAAGACCCGGCTTCGGGCCATCACAGAACGGATTGTTGTCCGGTGACCAATCCACATAATGAGCGACATAGATTTCCAGGTTGCCATCGCCGTCAACATCGCCACACGCCGCACTGCTGCTCCATTGATCGTCTGTCAGCCCAGCCTCGTGTGCTATCTCGATAAATGACCCATCACCCTGATTCTGAAAAAAAAGCAATCCCCCATACCCTGTCACGAGCATGTCAGAAAAGCCATCGTTATTAAAATCAGTGACCGTGGCTCCGTGACTATACCATGGTGCGCTTTGTACTCCTGCGATGCCCGATGATTCTCCGAACTTCCAGTCACCAAGATTCCTGAAGAGTCCCGGCGAATGCCCGACAATTTTCCGCTCTGATTCGTAATCTCCGCCTCCCGGCACAAAGAGATCCATATCGTCATCGTTGTCGTAATCGATCATTCCGACACCGCCTCCAAGCGACTCCAGAATCGCGAAGTGGCCCGATCCTTGACCGTTGCGGTATGTAAAGCGTATTCCCGAAGCTGCCGCCATATCAGAAAAACGAGCATCCGACGGAACTGTCTTTGCCAGCTCTGGCTCGCTCTTCACAGGGCTTCGAACATTGCCCGACGTGGGTTTCGGATTGACCGTTGTCTTAGGTGAATCTTGCGAACATCCCAGCAATGCAGCAAACAGGCAAAAACAAAGAAATATCGATTGTAAAGATCTCAAACGCAGACGGCGAAAACTATCAGGACTTAAATCACAGATCAACGGAACCTGGTGCGATGTAACAGATCGTCTGAATTCCGTTGTACAATTTGCCGCGAGACATCTTTTCTGTAAGGGCATGGCTATCACGTTGGCCAGGTTGTGGCGAGTTTCTGAAAACCAGTGTCGTATGAGTACCGCCAATGTTTTGCCGCCTTTTTCGCTGAAAACGTATGTTTTTGATTTGTAGCTCACACAGTGTTACGACGTTGGCCTCGATTTTGCGAAACAGGATTCTGAGTTTTCGAGACCGAATCACTGATCGAAATCACTAACAGTCGCTCGCTGTCCTGTTTGGTTTTCGTTAGGTTTTTCTGCGAAGTTCCGATGTTTTTCTTCTAAATCCAGTTTCCCGAATCGGCGATAATAATCTGCAAGAGCCAAGTGCGCTGCCGCATGGCGAGGATCGAGAGCAACAACGCTTAGAAGCCAGCGAAGTCCCTCCACCGGGGATTCGTGAATCATTGAAATCATTGCAATTTCGTATCTCACCTCTGGCTGATCTGGACTTGAGATAAGACTGTCGAGCAATTCCTGTTTACGCCTCAGCTTTTTTTCTGCTTCATTCACCTGCTTATACATCTCGGCGGCCTGTTCTGTCATTCCAGAGGCTTGCAGGGCCGAAGCCAGTGAATATTGAATTGCTGAACTGCACGGATTCTCCTGGTGCAATTGCTGGAGAGTCTGCACTGCGTCTTTGGCGGCTCCGTCCATCAAAAGAGTCTTTGCCATCGCAAATCTGGCATCCTGATTTTCGGGATCCTGTTTCAGCACCTTTTGCAACACTTCTTTAGTTTCGTTCACATTGCCACGTGAAAGCAGCAATTCACTCCACTGAACAAGCAGTTGACTATCGTTTGGCATTTCTTTCAGGCATTGCTGAAACTGCAACTTCGCCTCGTCATAATGGTGTAGTTCCTTAAGACAAACTGCCATGTCCCGTCGAATTGGGGTGTTGGCTGGGTTAAGCTCAAGAGCTTTCGCATACGATGCAACTGCTTCACTCCAGTTCTCTGAGTCCTGCAACCATGCTCCTTTCAATTCGTGAGGACGCGCATCGGTCGGGAACTCTGCTGCCCAGGCAGTGAGAACCGGGGCAGCCTTTTGAAACTGATAGTTGAGCAAATAACCCGTCACAAAACACTCGCAGATTTCCTGGCCGTCGTCACGCGGATCCAGCAGCAGTTGTCTCAGATGCGGTCCCGCCTCGTCCATTTGTCCGGCTCGGGCTTGCGTCAGCCATTGCTCGCGTTCGAGCAGTTCAACCTCCACACCACATTCCCATGCAGTCCGAAGATGTGTGCCCACGAGTTCAAACTTCCCTTGGCGCCTGCAGGCTTTTGCGTAAAGCAAATGAGTCAACCCAACTCGGTTCCATTGCGGAATCGAATCCAGCCAGCCAAGAGCAACCTCCGCATTTGATTCCCGCAGCGCTCGTTCTGCAAGCAATGTCAGTATTCTCCGGCTGAGAGTCGGATATGAAGCGCACAGGGTGACACACATCAGAATCAACCACACTAGGCGGACTGATTTTCTGCGAATAGGATTGAACATCCGCATTCCAGCAACTCCAACGTATTGTTTTGTCCAGGCCTGATGCAGCGAACAGTCAGAGCAGTTTTGATTATAACGACCGCTGTTCGTGAAGCGAATGTCGGACTTCAAGAATACCAGTACCTTGCTGAGTGCGACAATGAGTTTATGCCTTCTCGCGGGCTGTATTCAAAAGTACCCACACGCATGACTCATCAATTCCATTGAACGTGTTACTTGAATTTCATAGCAGGCTCAGGTTTACTATGGGCCTTTTATGCGTTGAAATGCGATCAGTGCGGAATCGCCGAACCGACACCAGTCCAAGAGTATGACAACATGAACGTTCGACCGATCAAACGGTATCCCAGTGAGTCGAGCGTTCAATTTGCTGTCCTTTTGGTTCTGATTGGGTCCGCTTTCGGGTGCAAGAATGAAGAGACCAAAGAGGTTAGCCCGACTGCAAGTCCCTTGAACTCCGAGTCATCTGATGTCGGCGTTGGTTCTGCCGCGATGGACTTAGAACTGACTCAGCAGATTCAGGTCTTCTGTGGTGCCTGTCATGCCGTACCATTGCCCAGCAGTTTTCCGACGGACGCATGGCACGACGAAGTCAAGCGCGGCTTTGATTTTTACTATGAATCCGGTCGCAAGGACTTGACCCCGCCAAGGCAGGCTTCAGTAGTTGCCTGGTATCAGCAACGGGCACCCGAGCAGCTTGCAGAACCTGACCAGACTGAAGCCGAAGATTCACCTCTTGACTTCAAACTGCGAGTTATCGATGTACCAGTGATCTCAAGTGCACTTGCCGCAGTGTCTGTGGTGCGTTCGGCTGATTCTAAATCGCATCCCTCGCAGTTTTTGGTCAGCGATATGCGACGGGGAGTCGTCGTCAATTGTGATGTGAACGATCCGACGAAGTCAAAAGTTCTGCAGATCGGTTCGAATCCCGCCGGAACATGCAGCATAGATCTTGATCAAGATGGCAACATGGATCTCGTCGTGGCAGACCTGGGGAGCTTTCTGCCGGAAGATCACAGCAAGGGGCAGGTACTCTGGCTTCCAGGCGGCGTCAACAACACATCGGAACCAACTCCTCGCGTGATTCTGAACGGAATCGGGCGAGTCGCAGACGTGCAGTCCGCAGATTTTGACAAGGACGGCGATCAGGATCTTGTCGTCGCTGAATTTGGCTGGCATAAAACGGGCGGGATTCATGTTGTGTATAACGACATCGCGGAAACAGGTGGACGTACATTCCGCGATGTGCGACTGGACTCGAGACCCGGTACGATTCACGTTCCTGTGACTGATCTGGATGGTGACGGGCGACTCGATTTTGTGGCGTTGATCAGTCAGGAGCATGAAGTCATTGAGGCCTTTATGAACCGAGAATCTGGTTTTGAGAAGGTGCGGATCTATGCCGCTCCTGATCCATCTTATGGTTCAAGTGGCATTGAACTTTGCGACTTCGATGGCGATGGAGACATCGACATTCTGTACACAATCGGCGACACGTTCGATTCATACCTGATCAAACCTTATCACGGTATCTGGCTGTTGCGCAACGAAGGTCAGCTCAAATTCCAGCCACAGCACATCGCCGCAATGCCCGGCGTCCTGCGTGCCCTGGCAACTGATCTGGATGATGACGGCGATCAGGACATTATCGCCGGTTCGCTCCTGCCAACGAAATCCGTTCGCGGGAAAACGCCAACGGAACTGCAGGCACTCATCTGGCTGGAACAGACCGCTGACGGCAAGTTTGCACGTCATGTGATTCAGCGAGGACTACCCATCTATGCGTCACTCGCGGTGAGCGATATCGACGGAGATTCGGATCTGGACATTTTTGCAGGCTGCTTCCAGGAGAAAGCGGTTGATCCACCCTCATTGCTGCATGTATTTGAGAATTTGCAACAGAGGCGATAGACAGCGCTGTTAAACGCTCCCATCTGCCCTCCCGGCAACCCGATTGGAGTCGGGCTAAATGTCCTGTCACGTTCCGGAATATCAGTAGAACACCGCATCGCTGCATTGTACTTAGCCATGTTGCACTCAAATCACGGAAAACGTTGACTTTTTATTCTGTCGTATTGCTCACGGATACATGTTGAGATACCGTGCAACCTCCAATTTTGGCTGTTAATTTCGTTCCGGCTGTGCGGAATGCCATGCATCCGAAGTTTTGTTCCTTTCACCTGTGAGATCGAATCTATGAGTACTGTGTCTGCCCTGCCTTACAAAGTTGCGAACATTGAACTAGCCGAATTAGGGCGTAAAGAGATTGAAATTGCCGAAATTGAGATGCCCGGGCTGATGGCCCTGCGAGCAAAATACGCAAAAGCACAACCGCTGAAAGGTGCCCGTATCGCAGGATGCCTGCACATGACCATTCAAACTGCAGTACTCATCGAAACACTCACAGCACTAGGAGCTGAAGTCCAGTGGTCCAGCTGCAACATCTTTTCCACGCAGGATCACGCTGCTGCGGCGATCGCAGCTGTCGGGATTCCAGTTTACGCATGGAAAGGCATGAGTGCTGAAGAGTTCGACTGGTGCATCGAACAGACCCTCTTCTTCCCAAGCGGCGAACCGCTCAACATGATTCTGGATGATGGCGGTGACCTCACCGTCATGGTTCACGACAAGTTTCCCGAGCTGCTGAAAGGCATCAGGGGTCTTTCCGAAGAAACCACAACTGGTGTGCATCGATTGCATCAGATGCATGCTGCAGGCAAGCTGGCAGTACCCGCGATCAACGTCAATGACTCAGTAACAAAGAGCAAGTTCGACAACCTCTACGGCTGCCGCGAGTCTCTAGCAGACGGCGTCAAACGAGCTACCGACGTCATGGTTGCTGGCAAAGTTGTTGTCATCTGCGGCTACGGCGATGTGGGCAAGGGCTGTGCTGATGCCATGGACGGTCTTGGTGCCCGCGTCATAGTCACCGAAATCGATCCGATCTGTGCGCTCCAGGCTTGCATGGAAGGCTATCAAGTGACAACGATGGCCGAAGCTGCTTCTCAGGGCGACATCTTCGTCACGACAACTGGCAACGTCGATGTCATTCGTGGCGAGCATATGGACAAAATGAAGCATCAGGCAATCGTGTGCAACATCGGCCACTTTGATTCCGAGATTCAAATCGCATATTTGAACAACAATAAGGGAATCAAGAAGATTCGCATCAAGACCCCTGCCGACGAAGGTGGTCCGGTTGACAAGTATGTTTACGCTGACGGAAAAGCGATCATCGTGCTGGCTGAAGGCCGATTGGTGAATCTCGGCTGTGCCACCGGGCATCCTTCGTTCGTGATGAGCAATAGCTTCACAAACCAGGTAATGGCTCAACTGGCCTTGTGGCAGGAATCTGACAAGTATGAAGTCGGAGTCCACCTGCTTCCGAAAGAATTGGACGAAGAAGTGGCTCGGCTGCACCTTGGTAAGCTTGGTGTGAAACTGGAAACTCTCACGCCAGAGCAGGCCGCTTACATCAACGTGCCGATTACTGGCCCGTTCAAGCCAGAACACTACCGCTACTAATCTCAGACGCTTAACTTTCGAGTTGCGACAAATGCTTGGGGTATTTCAGGGCGATTTCGCCTTGGAACGCCCCATTTTTCATTCCGATCTAGATCTCTCAGAATCGAGTGGTTTTCGATAACGCTGATAAGAACATCAGCTGGGTTTTGCGGTGTTTCTGGATAGTGAAGCGGCAACACGTGTGAATCGGTTTGTGCTGAGCTATAATTTCACGCGTGCGAAATCCTTATTCACATTACGTGTGTGCGATTCGATTTGAGTTTTGGGAAGTTCAATCATGCCGGATGCCGCAGTTCTGGCAACGATGCTGTTGCTGCTCGGGTTGTTTCTGCTGGGGCTGGAATTCTTCATTCCAAGCTTTGGAATGATTTTTACCGTTGCCGTTATTTCGCTTGTTGTTTCGTTTTGGAGCGCGTGCAAAGCATGGTGGGGCGTTAACCCGAGTTTCTTCTGGACGTATGTTGTTGTATTGCTCACCGGAATTCCTGGCTCATTGTTTGGCGCCATCGCGCTTATGCAGAAGACGTCGTTAGGGAATCGGCTGATTCTTCGACCTCCGTCAGCTCTGGAAAAAAAACCGGCGAATCCGCTGGATGAGATGATCGGCCAGCACGGAATTGCACAAACACTTCTGACGCCTGGCGGCATGGTGACGGTCAATGATGTGCGATTTCACGCTGAGAGCATCGGAATTCTGATCGAACCACAGACTCCTGTGATTGTTGTCGCTGTTCGGGCCAACAGATTGGTCGTAAAGCCTGAGTCATTGGTGGAATCTTCCAAGACTCAGTCGCCACCGATTGTGCTCCTGCCGACCCCTGCATTATCAGGTTCAGAGTCAATTGAACCTGATACCGAACGTGCGAAGGGACCTTCATCGAATGCCGGCGGGGCAATGGAAAACAGCGACCGACTTGACTTCGAGATTCCCGACGATTACACACAATCCCACAAAGACTGACTGATCCGGTTTGGCATTCCGTTCGTTACAGGTGCTTCCGTAGTTGGTTCCAGAGAAACAGCGAAGAGAAATCCAAGATCGTAATTGTTGGCCACCGCACAGGAGATGTTCATGCAACATATTTTATTTGCCCAGGATAGCGATCCAATCAAGTGGGGACTTCTGGTCTTCGCCCTGTTGGGGACGATCGTATTTCTGGCAATCTTCGCTCAGTTTGCCAGTTTATGGCTGCAGTGCAAGATGACACGTGCCGGTATCGGCCTGCTTGATCTTGTTTCGATGCGATTTCGACGCGTCAATCCTACGGTCATTGTGCGAAGCAAAATCATGGCAGTACAGGCCGGATTAACGAAGAAGTATCCGATTTCAACGCGCGCTCTTGAAGCACATTATCTTGCGGGAGGAAACGTCCCGAATGTGATTCGCGCGTTGATTGCGGCCGAAAAAGCAGACATCCCGCTCGACTGGAACACAGCTCAGGCCATCGATCTTGCTGGTCGCGATATTCTTGAAGCCGTGAAGACCAGCGTTTATCCAAAAGTGATCGATTGCCCCGATCCCAAGCGAACACAAGGGACTTTGTCGGCTGTTGCTGCCGACGGCGTAGAGCTGCGCACAAGTGCTCGTGTTACCGTGCGAACAAATATTCAACAGCTGATCGGAGGAGCAACGGAAGAGACTGTTATTGCTCGCGTCGGCCAGGGAATTGTTCAGGCAATCGGATCAACCGTTTCATACAAGCTGGTGCTTGAGAACCCGGATTCAATTTCGAAAACGGTGTTAGCGCAGGGGTTGGAGGCTCAAACGGCCTACGAAATAGTTTCGATTGACATCGCAGACGTCGATGTCGGCGAGAACATCGGTGCTCGTTTGCTGGCCGACCAAGCCGAAGCTGATATGCGAGTCGCTCAGGCCAAGGCCGAACAACGTCGTGCGGCTGCAAGGGCTCGCGAGCAGGAAATGGTTGCGAAGATCCAGGAAAACAGAGCTGCTGTTGTTTTGGCAGAAGCCGAAGTTCCAAAGGCTGTCGCAGAAGCATTTGCAAACAACAAATTGGGGCTTCTGGATTTCTATGAACTGAAAAATGTCCAGGCCGACACAAAAATGCGAGAGTCCATTGCTGGAGAAAGTACCGGACGCGCTGGGCGAGCAACGGAAGGCTGATGTGGCCATCATTGTGTGATATTCGGCTAAGTGGCTCGGGGCGACAAACTCTTCGGCCAAGAATGGAATTGGCCGTGAGAACTGAGAAATTGCGAAAAAAGTGACTGGCAATCCTCTGGTTCGCCGATAGTATGCCGGTCCGAAGGCACTGGAGACGAGAATGGACTCAACCTCTGATGGAGATTGAGTTTGAAACAGATTCTTGGTGAATTCGTGACAACACTGTCGCGGGGTGGAGCAGCCTGGTAGCTCGCGAGGCTCATAACCTCGAGGTCGTCGGTTCAAATCCGGCCCCCGCCACTTAAACCCCGGTGTCGAAACAATTTCGACCCCGGGGTTTTTTCATGCGCCGAAGGCGAGGCATCAACAAACCGCCATCAGTATCCCAAGTCTCCGCAACAACTTGCGCTGAGCGATGTTCTCTGCCAGTTGGCTCCGCCGAAAAACAGAGACACGCACTGAAGTTCCGATCTCTGTGTCCTGGTCCCCAGAATTGCCCTTTGTCTCTCCAAAACACAGAGACACTCGCCCCGGGTTATGACCCCCTTTGGCTTCACTAAGCAGTTTCGGAATTTCCGAATCGCGTTTTGGGGTTATGCGACCTTGCGGTTATGAAGGGCTCGCGTTGACAACGATTCGCTACACTTCGCTCCATCAACAATCGAGACCTCAGTTCCCCAACGTCAATTGCAATCGGCAGCGTTTCGTCGCCTATTAAAGGTATTTGCACATGAAGAAATCGGAACTGCAGGCACTTGTGTCTGCTTTGCCTGATGACGTAGATGTTGAAGCGTTGCTTCGCCAGCTCCGTCCTCGCGATGACATTTTTGCCTCAAGGTACTTCCAGGAGGCCAAGCCACAAGGTTGGGAACTTGATTCGGACAGAGGATTTGAGAGCGGGCAATCGTCGCTTTGTTTCGTGCGACATCCTGAAAAGGGAATCAGAGGAGTCTTCAAATGCCTGAAGCCAGGCGCCTCAAGGGTAGAGAAAGAACGACTCAAGAGGGAGTTGGAAGTTCTATGCCATCGTATCAAACACGCCAATGTGGTGAAACCGTTGGATTTTGGAGACCGATGGCTGATCACGCATCGGGGTATCGAACTCGAGAGATGGTGGCATGAGTTCACGAGAGACAACGAAGTGTCCAAAGTCGAACTAATGTCGGTCCACATCATTAGAAGCATTGCACTTGGTCTCAGCGCTTGCCATGCCATGGGGTTAGTCCACCGTGATATAAAATTGGCCAACATCATCATGGATGCTAACACACCAGTTCTGATAGATTTTGGACTTGTCGATGACCCAGATGGCACAGAGCTGACACGCGAAGATGAACCGATCGGCAATCGAATTTGTTCGCACGACATTGCGAGGTTCCGGTCTGAGGACTGTCCACCGTGGGGAGACATCTTCTCGCTGTGCCAAGTGTTTCAGCAACTTCTGCTCAGCGATGGCCACAGGCAAGGTATGCGATGGGCTCGGCCAGTTCATTGGAACTACATATCTTACCGCGAAGGAATCAGCGATGAGTTTACTCATTCGCTGAGAGCAATTTCGGCCACTTGTTCATTGGAAAACCTGTGCCCAAAAGATGCAGACGCATTCATTCGACTGATCGATAAACTGTTTCCCCAATCTTGCGAGAGTAGCAATTCTGCGGCAGTGTCGGCTGCTACGCAGGCCTCGGCTGCTACGCAGGCCTTGTCTGCTTATCGAAAAATGGAAGCGGATCAACTGCAGTTGAGTGCGAATGAGACAGAAGTCATACAGGCCTCGCTAACACTTGCCGACAGAATAATCACGGGAATTTGTCACGCCGTGGTAGATCACGTTTACGAGATTGATCGAACACTGGTGATAAAACACGATCTGATTCCTCTCCATGAAAAATTCTCGATGCAACGTTACCTCGAAAACAAACACTCATTTGATGGCGCAGAAACCGTCCTGTCGGTCACGGCTGCAGCCGATGCAGACGCCGCAAACCGGGCTCGACTGAGCATTGCAGTTGCTCCATTACGGCCAACAAGAAACGTGGTCACGGACGAGCACGGAAATGTCTTCAACATGTTTCGGACGGAGTTCTATTTTGGGGCGTTAACGAGACAAGGCGGCACGTTGTCTGGGAATGGGTCAACGACACCTGGTGACTTCCTCTATCTCGCCTTCACCTCCAATGGGGAGTTTTTGGAATTTGAACGTTCGTTCTCACAACTCAAGAGGAAACTGACCCTGGTTGAAATTGGTAATCTCTGTGCCACCACATTGATGGACCAGAGTTTGTGGGCGTTGCTGCCAAAACTCTAACCATGAGATTCCCTACGAGGCCCAAATGATTTTGTGTAGGCAGTTTTCTCAGAATCCCGGACACATAACCCCGCGACGGCATATGTGATTTTTCTGCAGCAGTTCATGATTTGCAGTTTGCAGGAAAGACTCGTGGGAATGAAAACGCAGAACGCAAAGACTTTGAGCCCCGAAGATCGACGCCGGAGTGTGGCCGCAATTCTGGCATTGGCCGTTCGTAGAATTCTGCGGGATGAGGCGAATTTCAAAATTCTGGGCCCTGACGGTTCGAACAGAGTTGAACTCGTCTTCGAAAAACGGCTCAGTGTGTCTCGCGTGCCCGACGCGTCGGGCATGGAATAGCTGACAAGTGACGCAGGCCATGAAGAGTGAATAACGCTTGATGCTGCGCGGGATCCAGATTTATCGGAGCAACAATAATGACGTCGAACGACGCGGATAACGAATTTGAAAACCTGCAACAACTACCCGTCAGCAAATTACATGAACGATTTGAAAGCGTCTATGGAGAAACGCCGCGCTCACGCAACAAAGTCTGGCTGGTCCGGAAGATTCTCTGGCGGCTCCAGTCGCTTAACGAAGGTGACCTGAGCGAACGGGCCCGGCTGCGTGCTACTGAACTCGCCATCAACGCGGATGTACGATTGATGCCAGCGAAACGCCCCCTTGCCATAAAGGTCAAGATTTCAAAACAGCCAGACCCAACGCCGGAGTCGTCGTCCCATGATGAACGATTGCCGTTTCCCGGTCAGTCGATCGTGCGTGACTACAAGGGGCAACACATCGAAGTACGGGTTACACCCGATGGATTTGAATATGACGGCGAACGCTACAAGTCGCTGTCGGCCGTCGCAAAGACGATCACCGGATCACATTGCAATGGATTCCGCTTCTTTCAATTGAGGAATAGGTGATGGGGCGATCGAAACCTCCGACAAAAGCTGCGGAATCAAAGATCCGCTGTGCAATCTACACCCGAAAATCCACAGAGGACGGGTTGGAGCAAGAATTCAACTCGCTCGATGCTCAACGGGAATCGGGCGAAGCGTACATCGCCAGCCAGAAGCCGGAAGGTTGGGTCTGCCTTCCCACCTTGTACGACGACGGTGGATTCTCCGGGGGCAACATCGAACGCCCTGGTTTGCAACGGCTACTGACCGACATAGAAGATGGAAAGATCGACTGCGTGGTGGTGTACAAGGTGGATCGTCTCAGCCGATCACTGATGGACTTTGCCCGAGTGATGCAAACTTTCGAGCGGCACAAGGTGTCCTTTGTCTCGGTCACTCAGCAGTTCAATACAACCCATCCCTTGGGACGGCTGACGCTCCACATTCTGCTGTCTTTCGCGCAATTCGAACGGGAGATCATCGGGGAGCGTATCCGCGACAAACTGGCTGCTCAGCGTCGCAAAGGCAAATGGGCCGGCGGAATACCAGTTCTGGGGTATGACGTTGATCGATCCAATCCCAGTCCAAAGTTGATCGTGAACGTTAAGGAAGCGGCACAGGTCCGTAAGATCTTTGACTGGTACATCGAACTGGGTTCATTACATCCGGTTGTCCAGCGACTGTCGGAGAAAGGCATGAATAACAAGAGTTGGACGACGCAGCGCGATGTATCGCGGGGTGGCCGGAAAGCTCAACATCATCCTTGGAGAAAAGGGGCTGCCCGACAAGGTGGTCAACCTGCTGTGATCACGACAGCGCGACAGTCAGACACTCTTGGTTCGAGCAATCGGACCAGGAGTGTTTTTGCGCCGCAGGGTTCACTTGGAGCGACGAGCAGAATTTGAAATGGCGGCAAGATGCACTGGTCCTGCTTGATCAGAACATCAGGCTTTTTGGCGACGGCTGTGCGTTCGAACAGCAAATGTCCGATTTTGTGCCGCAGCGTGCGGACACTCCAGCGTTCGATGCGGCACATTTCGGCGTAGAAAACGCGTTTGAGGCCGTCTTCCAGAGGGATCAGCTCTATGAAATGGCTCCAGCTCAATTGTTGCGACAGCGCCGCAACAATTCGCTCATCGGGAAGAACCTCGGCAAACAGCGTCATGTTGGCCAGATTTCGAGGGCTAAAACCGCGTCCATACTCTGCGACCAATTTTGCAGACAGTGTCTGCAAAATCTCTTTACCGTACTCCGCCCGTTCATTTTGCAGCACGTCCTCGCGGATGCGCTTGCCGATTTGCCAGTACATGAGGACCAGCGTGGAATTCACAGCGCGGGCCGTTTGTTCGCGGGCGGCTTCGATTAGGTGGCGAATGTCGCCAAGCAGGTTTGGGCGAACTGCTGAGCTGGATTTTGGTTTGGTACGGGTGATCCTGGTTGATTTCTTTTTTTCCATGTTCAGAATTCGATTCCCTGCCAACCATCAGCCGGTTTTCCTGCTTGATCCAATTCGTCATTGGTGGTCAGATCACCTCTTTGTTCTTGATCGATTTCAATTGGTACAAGGAAATCTGTCAGCTACCAACAGGTATGCCTGCACAAGAGGATCGATAGTAGGGGTCAAATCAAAAAGTCATCCCGTTCTTCAGTTCCCAGATCATGCGCCAAAAGCGATCGACTTCGCCGCATTCAATCAGTTCGATCGGCTTTAGGCCGTCGAACGCCTCGTTCGGAGTCAATATCCCAGTCCTGGAGTCGGCAGTACAAAGCGGATTGGATTCGAACATGTAGATTCCGGGGTGACTTGTGCTGCACGGCGGATGCTGCTGGCATATAATTCGCGTCGAATTCAATGCGAAGGGGATGATATGCTCAACGTGGAACACGGCATCGATACATTGACCAATTTCAAGCGGCAAACAGCAGACTACCTGCGGCAACTGCACGAATCCGGGTCACCTATGGTGCTCACGGTAAATGGCAAGGCGGAGATTGTTGTGCAGGACGCGGTGGCTTACCAGCGGTTGGTGGAATTTGCGGAACGTGCGGAGCGTGAAGAGGCGGTGGCCGCCATTCGGGAAGGACTTGCGGACGCGGAAGCCGGACGAATTAAACCGGCCCGCAAGGCGCTTAGAACCTTAGCGAAGAAGTATGGCATTCCGGTGACGGAGCAGTGAATTGCGATACGAAGTCCTGTTGACGGACAAAGCCGAGGCTGATGTTGAGGCCATTTAGGACTCA
>JANOZG010000320.1:0-2396 GCA_031429275.1 Planctomycetota bacterium | reverse complement strand
CGTGCCTGCGCTCCGCTTGTCACACCCTGCAAAACAGGAGTATCTCAATACGATCTCGCTCAGTTTTTCATCAGAAACTCATCGAGATTCAGAATCGTATTTGCCACCACAATCCAACTCGCAAACTCGGCATCCGTCATGCCGTCTGGCTTGGTGGCACGCGTTGACTCGATCAGTTCGGCTGATGATTTTACATCGTCGGTCAATGCAGTCTGCATGTCCTGCTGCAATGCCATCAATGGACGCGTTTCGCCGTCTCGCAGCGGGCGAATCAATGCCAGTCGCAGTCCGGCTGATGCTTTCTCCTCCGGACCGCCGCTCGTCATTGCCATCTGTTTGGCCAGGGCTCCCGCGGCTTCCAGATACACGGGATCATTCAACGTCACAAGCGCCTGCAGAGGGGTATTCGTGCGGATGCGGCGGATCTGGCAAACTTCACCGCTGCCGCCATCGAAAGTTGTCATCGAGGGATAGGGCGTCGTGCGTTTCAAATACGTGTACAGCGCGCGGCGGAAGCGATCTTCGCCTTCGGCATTGATCCACTTTTGGCCGTTGTAAGTGGAACGCCATAATCCGTCCGGTTGAGGTGGCATGACGGGCGGTCCGCCCGTCTTCTTCGACAATAGTCCGGCCACCGCCAGCGATTCGTCTCGCACGGTTTCAGCCGACAAACGGAATCGGGCTCCACGGGACAGCAGTTGGTTACGCGGATCAAGCTCGCGAAGTTCCGGCGTGATCTCAGAAGACTGCCGATACGTGCGACTCATCACAATTGCCTTCAACAGTTTCTTCAAGGACCACCCGTTTTCGCGATATTCGACGGCCAGCCAATCGAGAAGCTCCGGATGAGTCGGTGATGCTCCCAGCGCGCCGAAGTCTTCTTCAGTTTCAACGATGCCGATGCCAAACAATCTCGCCCAGATGCGATTTGCCCAAACGCGTGGCGTGAGAGTATTTTCGGGACTCATTACCCACTCCGCGAGGACAAGACGATTGATGGGAGCTCCTTCCGGCAGCTTATGAAACGCGGCAGGAACTCCGGCGGACACTTCTTCGCCCGGATCAAGAAAATTGCCGCGACGGTGGATATGAGTCGCTCGCAATTTGTCGTCGGCCACAGCGCGCAGTACAGGAACCCTGGGAATGCCTTTGTTGACGTTGTCCAGTTCCGCATTGGCCGCTGCAATTTCGTCGATCAAACGACGTTGCTCTGGTGATGCGTCAGGAAGCTTTACAGACGCCGTGTCCTGACAAGTCGCTGAAATTCGAAAACGTCGCAGCGTCAAGGAATCGCCATAATGCTGACGCAATGTGAATTTCAGGTCCGCATCGGCGGCCAGTTCCAGCGGCTCCGCGAATTCAAACAACGCCCAATGGCCTTCGCGTTGTCGAGGACTCACGGCCCAGCCCGTCTTGGTGTCGCCATCTAACGCCGCTGTGACTGGCCAGCCGCCTTGCTCAAAGTCGGCTCTGGGATTTGCCAGCTTGAGTAATTTGCTTTCAGTGCCGCTGACCACTTCCACTTCAAATTCTGACAACACGAAATTCGGATCACGTGGATTGCGGCCCACGCCCAATTGCCCGTCGGCAAACTTCTCCGTCAAAGCCTCGATACGCAACACGGTGTAGCGCCCTGGCTTGATCGTCATCGTGATGGAATAAACGTCTTCCGCTGGAGACGTTCCTTTGGCAAATACCGATCGATCACCACGCACCACCAGTGTTGCGCCGTTGGCCGATGCAGATTCCGTCACCTCGCCGTAAGTCCATTGGCTGCCATCCTGCTTTGCAGCGGCTTCATCGGCAACTTCCAACTGAGTTTTCAAGTCGTCAATTTTTGCAGCCAGCCGATCCCGTTTTCCGACAGAATCGGCGTCGAGATACTCTAGAGTCGGCGAGTCATCGTGGCGATCCGCATCCTGAGTCTGATTCAGGATCGAATACAGGCCGTAATACTCAGCCTGCGAAATCGGATCGTACTTGTGAGTGTGGCATTTGGCACATCCAGCAGTCAGTCCCATCCAGACCTGCAGCGTCGTATCGACTCGATCCTTCACGGCGATGGTGCGAAATTCTTCATCGTCGGTGCCGCCTTCGTCGTTGCTCATCGTATTGCGATGAAAGGCGGTGGCGATCAATTGATCGTCTGTTGGATTGGGCAACAGATCGCCTGCCAGTTGTTCGATGGTGAACTGATCATACGGTTTATCATCATTAAAAGCTTTGATCACCCAATCGCGGTAACGCCAGATACTTCGGTACACATCGCGTTCGTATCCTTTTGTATCGGAATATCGCGCCATGTCCAGCCACCACGAGGCCCACTTCTCTCCGAACTTTGGTGAGGCCAACAGATCATCGACTAGTTTTTCATATGCTTCTTCGCTTTCATCAGC
>JANOZG010000319.1:0-2772 GCA_031429275.1 Planctomycetota bacterium | reverse complement strand
ATTTATGGCGAGTTTTCATTGAAAAACACTAGGTTCCGCTGCGGATCTTTATTTGAATGGCGGTTCAAGTTCGGTTTAGGCAAGGCCCGTGTTCAGAATATTGGTTTCGGCACGGTTTTCCGCGTGTGGTAACAATCGCATTTGAGTGCTGCAATTCATAAGGAGTGGCACAAATCAGGGGATTGACATCCCCCGCTCGCCTGAAACGGCACCCAGTACGAATTCATGAATCAAACAGCACTGACGCAGCGTGTCTTCGTGGCTATACTTTCACAGGTCGATACGAGCGAGGTTTGCTGAGTGTTTCAGAGGACAATGTCATGGGAGTTCACGACTGGAGTCGAGTTGATGACGGTACGTTCCACCACTTCCACCATTCGTGGATCGAAGAAATTCAACGCGCGTTGAACGGTGGGCTGTTACCGGAATGGCTTTACGCATTAGCAGAGCAGCAAGTCTCGGAATTTGGCCCCGATGTTTTGGCATTGCAGGCTCCCGGTGCGAAGGACGAAATGGAATCGAGCGACCGTGAAGGTAACAGCATTAGTGCAACTGACACGGGTTTGATGGTGGCACCTCCGAGAGTCGCAATGACGCTTCAGGGGGCGGAGGATTTTTATACGCAGCGACAAAAATCCGTTGCGATACGTCACGCCAGTGACGACCGAATTGTCGCCATTGTGGAAGTCGTCTCACCCGGAAATAAATCAAGCCAGCAGAGGTTGGATGCATTCGTTCGCAAGGCGTGTTCATTACTGCGGCAGGGAATTCATCTGTTGGTGCTGGACCTGCATCTTCCAACCCGTCGGGCACCGGACGGAATTCACGGAGCGATCTGGAACATCATCGGCAGCAGCAGCGACGAAGACTACCACCAACCTGCGGATAAGCCTTTGACGCTCGTCGCTTACCAGTCCAGATTGTACTCTGGCGTCACGGCGTATGTTGAGCCCGTCGCAATCGGTGATTTGCTGACAGAAATGCCGCTGTATGTGACCGCTGAAGGATATGTCTCCGTGCCGCTCCAGGAAACCTACAATCGAGCGTTTGCCGCTCTGCCTCGACGCTGGGCTCGCGTACTGGAAACATAAATCGCGGCAGTAACAAAGGTCCATTCGTAACATAAAGCAATCGCCCGGCAGAGTTGTGCAGATCAGTGTTACCGACAGGAACTTCCCAACAAATCGATTCTGGGGGGAAAAAGGTCCTCGCAAATTCCTTTTCGGGCAGGTGGAATACAATATGCTGGATGCTAATGCTTAAAAATGAGGTCAGGAACCAATAGCCAAATCTCCCGACGGGAGTTCTGCACTATGGGTTCTTGGCTCTCTATTCATCTTTTGCCCCGATTTTTATCAGCGAGCGGTCGAATTTGAGGTCTGCCTTCGGCGAGCGGGGGATGTTAATCCCCTGATAGTGGGCCGCGGCAACAATCAAGGGGCTGACGTCCCCCGCTCACCGCAATTCACACCGCGCGAAGTATAAGCATCCTGCACGGCACCCAGATACACCACATGAAAAGGACATAATTGGACATGCAGTCAAGAACAGTTTTGGCTCCCCTCACAGTTTTCACATTCATTGCGACGGGAGTTGTCGTTGCGTCGCACGTGTTGCAGAACCCTGTGGCTCCAGTGGCGGCAGAGTCTGAAACGCTGATGGATGGAGCGATTGGTGATCCCACGAATTCCGCGAGTTCCGTTTTGGCAATTTCAAAAACACTGCTCATGACGGGAGTGACATCGACGGTTCCGGAAGTCCGCACCATGCCGGTGATCCGAGCGGTGCCCTGGGAACGTCAGGAGTTGGGTCGCGAATTCCGCCAGGCCGGTTCGCAATTGTCCTGCAGCTTGATTGAACCGGGGCTTGAGGTCATTCAACCAATGATCGCCCCGACGCCTGGTGCTGCTGGTCCCATCGGACGTCAGACTGCGTTTTCATTGAATCTTGAAGTAGATCCGGCGGCAAAAGCCACGCTGCCGCGAGTCGCAAGAGGTGCGATCGAAAGTTATCTTGAATCACACCAGTTGTCGATTCAGCTGGTTTATTATCACACAGTCGATGGCAAGCCGTTCTTTGGTCCTCAGGTGCGGGCCACATTCGTTGATGTCGCTGCGCCTGAAAAAACAACTGAGCCGGAAGCGATGATCGTTCAGTCCATCAAGGAACTTCGAACGATTGGATTTTATTGGAACAATGAAGCCGCATTTGTTCCTGAAGAGGCTCGCACAATGATCCTGGCATTTCGGTATACTCTGGACACGAATATTGCCGGCACTGGAAAGTCTGGCTCAAATCAGGAGTATGAACTTCTGTTCTTGCACTTGCTGCCAGACTCGACTGCAACCGCTCCCAAGCTGGCCGTATTCGCCACGTCAAATGCTCGAAACGAATTGAACCTGCTTGAGAGCACTGATCCGATGTCAGCTCAGCAGAAATCAGTGATCGCAGCGCGCGTTCGGTTCGGCGAGTTCAACATGATGGGCATGTATCCGGCCAATCCCATCGTGACCGGAGTATTTCATCAGGCGAAACTCTCACTGCCAGCGGATTCCGTCAAAGCTTTGATGGAAGGTATCGGAGCGGGCAAACCACGCTCTCTTTCTGATGTGCTGGATGACTTACATCGCCGAAGCATCACGGGTGATACCAACGATTTTTTCAGTACCCCGCGTGAACCAGCCTCCACGAAAACTCCACCGACTCCTGTTGCCACCCCAGCGACTGTCGAAACACCAGCCCCGGCAGCTGAGTCTTCCAGGTCCGCAAACG
>JANOZG010000318.1:0-15901 GCA_031429275.1 Planctomycetota bacterium | reverse complement strand
CGGCGAGCCGCATGCGTCAGCTTGCCGGTACAATGCGATTCTTTCTTCAATCATGGTCGTAGTGGATTTCGCCAGAATTCCCGTGCACAGGGAATCCTGGCGAATTCCACTACGAATTCAGGCAATGGTTTTTTGCTCAATGCCTGGTGTCTTGTACCGGAGGGCTGACGCCGCTGCGCTCGCCTTGATGTTTCAGAACTGCGAGAGAAATCGCATGTCGTTTTCATAGAAGCGACGGATGTCATCGACACCAAAGTGCTTCATGCAGAAGCGTTCGATGCCGAGGCCGAAGGCAAAGCCGGTGTACTCTTCCGGATCGTAGCCGACTGCGGCGAAGACATTTGGGTCCACCATGCCTGCACCACCAATTTCCATCCAGCTATCGCCCCATTTCATGTCCACTTCAACGGAAGGCTCCGTGAATGGGAAGAACGACGGACGGAATCGAATCTCAACGTCCGGCCCAAGGAAGCTGCGAGCGAACAGGCTTAGCACTGTCTTCAGCTGAGCCATCGTCACATGCCGATCAACCATCAGGCCTTCCATCTGATGGAACATGCATGAATGAGTCGCGTCGATCGTGTCGGGACGATACACGCGGCCAAGCGAAACGATCCGCACGGGTGGTTGAGTATTTTCCATGGTGCGAATCTGGACCGTCGAAGTCTGGCTTCGCAGCAGCACTGGTCCGCCAGCAGCCACCGACGCGCAGGCCACGTAGAAGTTGTCGAGCGGATCGCGGGCAGGGTGATCTTCCGGGATATTCAGAGCTTCGAAATTATGGCGTTCATCTTCAATCTCCGGGCCATCGACCACGGTGAAGCCGAAACGCCCCATCAGTTCACGGAATTCTGTCATGACCTGCGTGATTGGATGCAGATGGCCGATACGAGGCCGTTCACCGGGCAGCGTTACGTCAAAGTCTGAGGCTGCTTTTGTAGCCTGAGACTTCAGTTGCTCCGCTCGAGCTTCCAGAGCGGCAGTAATGCTTGTGCGGACTTCGTTAAATCGCTTGCCAACGGCGGGTTTCTGATCCGGCGTTGCTGTTCCTACGAGCTTCTGCAGATCGCGAACGCGGCCGTTCTTCTGGCCCATGAATTCAACACGTACTCTTTCCAGCGACTCCGTGTCGGTAACCGAGCTGATTGCCTGCAGACCGGCTGTTTCAAATTCGTTGAATGCGTTCAGGATGTCCATAGTCAACTGTCCGAGTCGTTTTGTAGGACGGGTTTTGCGGGCCCGTTCAGACGGCGTTTAACATCAGGACGGGACTGGAGTCCCGTCCTACACAGGATGACCAACGAAAACGGGCGAGACCTGCAGTGAAGTAGGCTCGCCCGAATCAGGAATTCATGTCAATTGCAGTCGGATCAGGCGGCAGAGGCCGCACTGCGTGCCTTCTTTGCAATTTCAAAGATCTCGTTGAAAACTTCAGGATTTGAAATCGCGAGTTCGCTCAACTGTTTGCGATTCAGTTTAACGTTTGCCAGCAACAGACCGTTCATGAAAACGGAATATGACATTCCAAGTTCACGGACTGCTGCAGAGATGCGTGTGATCCAAAGAGCGCGGAATTCACGCTTGCGAACGCGGCGGTCACGTGTCGCGAAGGCGCGAGCACGAACCAGGGTTTCTTTGACGGTACGCAGCAACTTGCTGCGTCCGCCAACGTTGCCGCGTGCTTCTTTGAAGAGACGTTTCTTTGAACGGTGACGGGCTTTCCCGAGGCGAACGCGCATTGGACCGGACCTTCAGACCAAACTAACAGAACAAATTGAGTTGAAATTCTTCCACTGATGGCTCACATGGCGATCAGTATGCGACGATCCTCGTCGAAGTTACATCCCCGGTGCCATAGCTGCTGCGATGAGTTTCGCTTCGGCGTTGATGATGATATTGTCGCCACGCAACTGGCGAGTTCGTTTGCCACCTTTGTGGCTCAGGAAGTGGCCTCGGTTCGCATTTCGATGCGTCACTTTGCCAGTCGCCGTTACTTTGAACCGGCGTTTCATTCCCTTATGAGTCTTCTGTTTTGGCATTTGTCAAACTCCGAAAACGTCTGTCAAAGTGCTTGTCGGCACCCTGACCAATGGACGTTTGTATAGATTTTCCATGGAAAGAGCCGGGGAGTATAGCGATATACCGTCCGGCTTGTAAAGCAGCATGCTAGCGGTTCGGAAACTATTTACCGGCTGAGAAAAAAACCTGAACGCATCTGGACGCAATCCGGTGGGTATCGGCGAATTGCATGGCAGATGGCCAGCAAAACTTGTGTAAAATGGGGTTGCCCAAGGGAAGAGTGACCAAATAGGCCTCTGGCAATCAGGATCAATCTATTGGAAAAACCATGAATTCTCGATCTCCATATACGCCTCCAGAGGAAGCGCATTCAGCACCGAAGCCATCAATCATGTTCTGGATCGTGGGCACTGTATTCGGAAGCATGGTCATCGGCAGTCTGGTTGGACTCGCGATTGGTCTCGCAATCGGAAGATTTGCTCCTGGGTACTACCGCGTGGTTTTTCAGGCACAAACTGATCCCGCATTTGATCCGATGTCCGTCGGAATCGGGCTTGGGTTGACTCAAGGCGGAGCGATCGGGGCTGTTGTGGGATTTCTGTCGGTGATTGCGTATTTCTGGATTCGATCGCGTCACCGGGGTCAGGATCGAACTTGACCTTCGCCGCGGACAATAAATTTATAGCTGGTGAGTTCCCGAAGCCCGCAGGGGCCGCGGGCGTGAAATCGGTCCGTGCTGATGCCGATTTCGGCGCCCATGCCAAGTTCTCCCCCATCATTGAACCGCGTGCTGGCATTGATGACAACGGCTGCTGAATCTACTTCGGCCTCAAATTGCATAGATGCTGCAACACAGTTCGTGACGATGGCGTCCGTATGTGCTGATCCATAATGACGAATATGTTCAATTGACTGTTGGATCGAGTCCACGATTCGCACCGACATGATCAGATCCAGGTGTTCTGTCCCGTAGTCCGTGTCTGTCGCAGGCTTCCCATTGCTGATCGTTTTCAGACTGGCAGGGCAGCATCGCAGTTCGACTCCCCGGGCTTGTAGTTCGGTGGCAAGTCGCGGCCAGAACCTGAGTGCGGCTTCGCGATGAATGAGTAGTGTTTCCGCAGCGTTGCAAACTCCGGGTCTGTGGCATTTGCTGTTGATTGTGATATCGATCGCCATTTGTTCGTCGGCACTCGCATCGATATAGACGTGGCAGATGCCATCGAAGTGCTTGATGACCGGCATCGTCGCTTCGCGTGCAACTCGTTCAATGAGTGACTTGCCGCCGCGAGGAATTGTCACATCAATCAGATTCCCCATCGACAGGAGGTGCCCAACGATTTCGCGATCTGTGGATTCGACAAGCTGCACAGCGTGAGGAGGCAAACCTTCGGCCACGAGCGTTTTTGCGATGACAGCCTGGAGTGTTCGATTGCTGTGAATCGCTTCACTTCCACCACGCAGAATGACGGCATTTCCACTTTTGACGCACAAGGCCGCCGCGTCGATCGTGACATTCGGCCGGGATTCATAAATGAAGAACACAACGCCGAGTGGAACGCGAACTCGACTGACAAACAAACCGTTTGGACGTCGCTGGCCTTCGATCACTTCACCGACCGGATCTGGTAAGGCAATGATGTGTTCAACGGCTTTGGCGAGCGATTCAATTCGATCGGGTGTAAGTTTCAGTCGGTCGAGCATTGCGCTGCTCAGACCGGATTGAATGCCTGCATTAAGATCTTTGGCATTCTCAGCCACGATCGCAGGCGAATCCTCACGAAGCGTATTGGCAACGCGCTGCAGCCATGAATTCTTGCGACCGGCGGCGATGGGGGCCAGTGCTGATGCTGCGTTGCGAGCATTTTGTGCGAGGGTTTGGGAGTAGTGTCGTGGGTCGGTCATCGTGGTATCTGGACAATGCAATTCAGGAGGACGGGGTTGTTAGTTCAATCAAAGTTCTGAGCCGCGAGGCATTAGCCGCGGGGCTAAATCACGAGGCATGTATTGTGCCTGCCATTTCGCTCAAGGAAATCAACATACTTCAGACAAATCTGGCAGGCAAGATGCCTGCCAGACAGAGTCTATGCGATTCAGATTCCGCCTAAAACTTCCGCACGGCCAACGCGGCCGATCGCAAGTAAATACGCGGCAGTACGAAGTGGAACCTTTTTTTCTTCGGCGGTTGCCCAGACTCGATCGAAACTGCGCGTCAGGGTGCTTTCCAGTTCGTCGCGCACTCTGCGCAGGTCCCAGCGAAAGTATTGCTGATTCTGAACCCATTCGAAGTAACTCACTGTGACACCACCAGCGTTCGCAAGGATATCCGGAAGCACTGGGATTTCTCTTTTGCGAAAGATTGCGTCGGCCTCTGGAGTTGTCGGACCGTTGGCCGCTTCGATGATCATCTTCGCTCGAACATCGTTTGCATTCTCGTCTGTCAGAACCCCACCAAGTGCAGCAGGAATGAGAACATCAACATCCAGTGTCAGTAACTCCTGGTTTGAAATGCTTTCGCCGCCGGGGAATTCGGCGAGACTTCCTTTGATTCTGACCCATTCCAAAGCTGCTGTGATATTGAGACCCTTGCGGTTGAAGACAGCGCCGCTGACGTCAGAAACTGCGACAATACAAGCGCCTGCTTTTTCGAGGTAGGCGGCGGTGAACGATCCGACGTTGCCAAATCCCTGGATGGCTATAGTGGCGGCTTCGAGAGGTCGTTTCATCTTTTTTAGTGTCGCGAGTGTCAGTGTGCCAACGCCGCGACCAGTGGCTTCCTCGCGGCCTTCGGCTCCATAAAGTTCAACGGGCTTGCCGGTAACGCAGGCCGGGCTGAATCCGTGAAATTTTTCGTACTGATTCATGATCCAGGCCATGGTCTGCGCGTTGGTTCCCATATCCGGGGCAGGGATATCTTTGTCAGGGCCGAAGAGATCCTGTAATTCATCAACGAAGCGGCGAGTCAATCGTTCCAGTTCATCAATGGACAGCTCTTTTGTATTGACTGCGATGCCGCCTTTTGCACCGCCGTAGGGAATGTCTACGACCGCAGTTTTCCATGTCATCAATGAAGCCAGTGCCAGAACTTCGTCGGCATTAACTTCATGGTGATATCGCAGACCACCTTTCATCGGGCCTCGCGCGCTGTTGTGTTGGATGCGATATCCGACGAACGTCGCGATCTCTCCGTTATCACGCTTGATGGGAACTTGAACTTTGATCTCTCTTTCCGGAGTCATCAACAGTGTTCGCATGCTGGATGACAGATCCAGTACGGATGCCGCTTCTTGAAAGTATTGTTCTGCGGCTTCAAAAGCACTTTTCATGTTCGATAGACCCCATGTACAGATCAGCGTAAGCATTATATCTGCACGAGATATACGCTTTCAGTGAGTTCATTCCAATTGAGGAGTATATTTTAGCGTCGATTGTGCGTGTTGTGACTAACCGAAGTTCACCACTCTGACGATGGATTCGTAATGAGATAACGAGCGATTTCGCGGGCGTAAAGTGCCATTCCGACGCGTGACAGGACTGGACTTTCCCTGGAAAAGAGCTTTGCCGGATCTTTGCCGCTGGCAAAAGTGGGAGAGGTATCGCAAAAGCGAACTTGAATATGACTACAGTATGCCTGCAGAATCTCGAAAGGAAATCGACTGTGAAACGGCGTGGTGCCGCGGATGCCGTATTGGCGACTCAATTCCGGTGCCTCATCGGCCGGAACGACTTGCCAAATGGCGGGCGAGGTTGTGACCAGCAAGCGTCCTCCTGCTGCTTCAACGGCTTCTTTCAATCGTGTGACTGGCTCCAACGCATGGCGAACCTGCAAACGAACATCCGGGGGATCATCTGTGATCCATGCAAACTCATTTGAATGGGACGCGGCATTCGCAATAGATAAGATCTCGGGGCCTTGCTGGCGGGCTTTTGCAAATAGCCAGCTGACCATGGCAGATTCTTTGACGAAATGCGCGAGGGCATTTTCCGGCTTTGGTTTCAGACGCATTGTGGGATGTGAACAAACGGCGTGGTTGTCCTCGCTTAAAAGCAGACTGCGGTAGCAGAGATCGTCTGCAATGTCTGTCATATCGACATGAAGGATTACGACATCAGGCTTTAGCTTTGTCAGATCCTGCTCAAACTTTAGCCACGCGAGTAAAGGGCAGTAGCCAGGTATGCCACCGTTGATGACTTCCAATGGTCTGGTTGTCTGCTTTGTCAAAAATTGCTGCAGCCGAGCTGACACTGTTTCGGCTTCATCGACTTCGGTGCCACAGATAGTATTGTCACCAAGGATCAGAATCCTAAGTGTTCCTTCTGCTGTTGGGATTTCAGGTTCAGCACCGCGACAACCGAATGAGTTGATTCGGAAAGCATGACTGTTGCTGCCGGGACTTGAGCGATGTTGCATTTTCAGCATGCGCCGCAATTCATGATGGCACGTGGCAGACGGCACGAGCAGCGCCTGATCTGCGCTGGTGGCCTGAGCTGTGACGCCTTGGCCTGCTGGCAGAGTTTTTGCTCGCAGCCAAACTTCTGCGCCGACCAATGCGACAATCGACAGCACAAAGGCTGCCACTGCATTTCGCAGGGTTGTCATCGGACGATACGCCATGGAGATCCGCGCAAAGCGATCGAAGACCTGCAAACTCGGTTGAATGCCAAGTGGTGCGGTCACAGACTACTAAAGAAGGGAAACGCCGGAGTTTAGGCTGGACTCGGAAAACGCCTCAAGAGGAGCCGAGCATTTGTTCAGTTGTTTCAGGGGGAGACGGCAAGGGTATGGTTAATTTAGTTACAATGGGTAGATGCAAGGCTAGAGCCTTTGCCAGCTGCGGCGATTTTGAAGGTACTTTGTCAGGGTTTTCCAGGCATCTGCCAGTAGACCGCGACCTATTCATTGAATTGCGGGGCAGGCATCGTTCCTACTGTTTCGCTCATAGAAATGAGCTGACTTGAGACAAGTCTTGCAGGTCGAGGTGCCTGCCCCACAGCTGTTTTCGAAGAAATCAAGATGCCCCAAACGAGTTGCGGCCCCGCCATGTGAGTACAAATAGTCCGGGGATGGCGGCATATGTGGCTTCGCAGAGGTGAGATTCTCGCCGCAATCTGGATACCTCAGCGGGCTACCTAAGAATTGTGATTGGTAGACTTAGGCTGGCTACAGAGATGAATCGATTGAAGCCATCTGACTTGAGCTGGAGACGCTCGCCGATTTCCGCTGTCAAAGAGGCGATCGCCTCAGGCTCAAACGTTACTTTCTATTCTTTCGCTCGCCTTACGCATCATCCGAATCCTTTGGATTTCGAATTCTTTAGATCAAATTGTTATGAAAAGCCTGCCTGTTACGATCGTCTCTGGATTCATGGATGCTGGCAAGACTGCCGTAATTGAGCATCTTGTCAGCAACTCGGCGGGCCTGAAAATCGGGGTCATTAGTAACGATATTCATGGAGACAACTTACTGAACGCTGTCATGGATCTGGCAGCGGCGGGGGCTCATGACTATCTTCTGATCGAAGCTTCGGGCGATTCTGAGCCCACGCTTGTGGCTGAAGCTCTTTCACTTAACGATGATGACACTGGTAAGTTGAAAGGCCTTTGCATCGACACGATGGTCACGGTCGTTGATGCGGAAAGATTTCAGGATGACTTTCAGAGCGTCGAGGAATTTCGAGATCGCTTTCCTGGATCCGATGTTGAAGATGATCGAGACATTGCGCGAGTTCTGATTGAACAGATTGAATTTGCAAATGTCATTTTACTCAACAAGACGGATCTTATTTCAGAAGAAGAGGTTGGTCTGCTTCTCTCTGTACTAAGGAAGTTGAATCCAGATGCCAGAGTCCTTGAAATCGAGCAAGGTGGAGTTTCTCCTGAGGATGTGATCAATACTGGTCGCTACCAATCTGATTCTGCGGCCGCTGCTGATGTGTGGCAATCGGCGTTATCCAGTGGAGAGACTGGCTCACCTGACGAATTCGGGATTTCCTGCATTGTCTATCGCGCTGGCCGGCCGTTTCATCCTCAGCGGTTCTGGGACTTTTGGATGAGCGGAGAGCACGCTCCAAATATCCTGCGTTCGAAAGGGTATTTCTGGTTAGCGACAAAGAATTCCATCGCCGGATTCTGGTCCCAGGTCGGGCAAGTTTTGGCAGCCGAACCCGGCGGCGTGTGGTTTGCGGAAACGCCTCGAGCAGACTGGCCGAGCGATGATCCGGAATTGATGGCGGAGCTGGATTCCGTTTGGGATGAAGTTTGGGGCGATCGGCGTCAGGAGTTGATTCTGATTGGTCAGGATGTGGATGTTCCTGCGACGCGCAAGGCGTTGGACGGGTGTCTGCTCACGGAGAGTGAAATGAAATCCGGCCAACAATCATGGTCTCGATTTGAAGATCCGTTTGGCTGCTGGGAATCCGGACATGATTGTGACGGATCACATGATCACGATCATGGCTGAATTCGCCCGGGCGAATGACTTTTCGTTGATCGCAATTTCCGGATTCAACTGACCGGTAGCAGACTCACGTTCCGCGTTTTGGCAAACTCTGTCGACCGTTTTCGACGGTAGAAGAGTGCTTCGTCGGTGGGGCGACGTTAAATGCGAGAGAATCCGCGAGTCCGGAAAACTTCTCCGTGGATTTCCCATTGTGACATGACTCGGGAAGGCAGGTAGAGTTTTCCGGCCATGCTTTCACATACAGATTCGCCAGCCGATACGATCGGTAGATTGAACGCAAAAAACGCGATAACTATTTGCCTGTCAAACCCCTGCGGAAATTCAAGACACCGAATTTCTATCGACGATAGGTCATGCAACCCCTCGGACTGCAGAGGTATGCCGGGATCACGGAGATCCTGGCTACCGAAAGATACAAGTGAGAAATCCTCCATTGTAACGCCTCTCCAAATGTCCGATCTCTGAGTGGCAGCGACGTGCTAACGAGGTTGAGAAGACGGTCCCGCCGCAGGTCGAGGGTAACGGCAACGGTTTGCCGAGAATTGAAGAGTCAAATGAAACGGACATTTGGCGATCAGGGTGGTTGACGGAACGATTTCCTTGAAAAGGAGTAATGTGAAGATGAGATGGATTAGTATGTTCAGTGCGGCATTTGCACTGGCTGGAATGATGGGCTCGACAAACGCCGGGCTTTTCAGTTCTGGTGGATGCAAGAGCTGTGGCTGTGCTGAAGACTGTCAGCCAGCATGTTGTAAACCGACGATAGCTCGTCCGTGCCACACGAATGTGTACACGTACCAGCGGAAGTGTTCGAACATTAAGCCGCCTTGCTGCGACAACTGCTGTGCCCCAGATTCATGCTGTGCTCCAGCTGGCTGTGGCAATGGCAATGGCTGTGGCAACGGAGCTGGCTGTGGCAATGGCGACGGCAACGGAGCTGGCTGTGGCAATGGAGCTGGCTGTGGCGCTGGTAACGGCGCCGCAAGCTGCTGTGCTCCAGCAGGCTGTGGCAATGGCTGTGGCAATGGCTGTGGCAACGGCGCTGGCAACGGCGCTGGCTGCGGCACTGGCAACGGTGACGCAAGCTGCTGTGCTCCAGCAGGCTGTGGCAACGGTTGTGGCACTGGCAACGGCGACGCAAGCTGCTGTGCTCCAGCAGGCTGTGGCAACGGTTGTGGCAATGGCAACGGTGACCCAAGCTGCTGTGCTCCAGCAGGCTGCGGCAACGGTAACGGTAACGCAAGCTGCTGTGCTCCAGCAGGCTGCGGAAATGGCGATGGCTGTGGCAACGGATGCGGAAGCAACGCTTGTGGCGAAACCTGCGACTGCTGCAACGACGATTGCTGCGAAATTGCAAAGTTGATCTACACATCTATGACGGCTTGCTATGCGAAAGATCGCAAGTCAGCTCTGGATAAACTTGGCCGCAGATATGACTGCTGCTGCCATCCAGAAATCATGAACGCTTTCGTCTACGGTCTGAACGACACTGACGAACGAGTTCGCCGCGAAGCTGCTGACGAAATCGGTGACCAGGTTCGCCGTAACCGATGCTGCTGCAGCCCATGCGTGGTTTCTGCTCTGACATGCTCTCTGGCTGACTGCGACCGATGGGTCCGCCGAGAAGCATCACAGGCTCTGCGAGCTTGTGGTTACGACATCGTTGACGGATGCTGCGGTGGATGCACCGACGCTGGATGCTGTGATGCATCTGGCTGCGGTGCAGGATGCGGCAGCAATGGATGTGGAAGCACGGGTTGCTCAGCAACTCCGGTTTCAGCTCCAGCGACAGAATCAGTCCAGCCAACACCAGCTCCAGAGGCAGTGCCTGCTCCAGCTCCACCAGCTGACCCACAGGCCTTCTTCCCTTCACGACTGCACAACAATCAGTCAAAGAAGAGCAGCCTTGCTGGTCTGTTCGGAATGGCACGATAGTCACGTCGACTTGAGGTGGGAAAGAACCGCTTCCTGTTCTGGAACCTCCTCGCTCTAACTCAGAACCTCGCGGCTTCCGGGATTTTCTCCCGGAAGCCGTTTTTGTTTTGGCATTCAGCTTCGGCAAATTCGTAGCTGTAGTGTTCGTCTTAGTCTGAGGTTCCCCAGATTCTTTCGAAGCAGAGCAAGGTCAGACCCGCAATTCAATGAAGGCAAGACTATTAATATTGGCGACGAATTTTGACTTCAAATCAAACAACACGACGACTGCAGAATGGCAATTCGACGTTGCTGACGTGGATCGCGGCTGTATTTATAGTGGCGTTTCTGGTTTGGTTCTTCAACAGCTCGATCGAAGATCCGCATCTGCCGCGCACCGAAATCTGGTCGATGATCATCGACGAAGTTCTCGGGTTAAGTGAAACAACAGGCGATGCTGTGAATGCGTCACCCCATTCTGGATTGAAATATCTGCCGCAACGTCTGCCTTTGTTCAGCACTGCGGCGTTGATTCTGATCCTCGCCTTCATCCATGGAGACGCAGTTTGTTTGCTGGCGCTGCGACGTCTATCGCTCTATTGGACCGAACATATTGTCATCAGGCTGGGCTCGGGACTGGGAATTCTCGCAACCGTGACCCTTTGCTGTGGGCTCGCAGGGCAACTGAATAAGACGGCAATCTGTCTTCCTGCGATTTTCAGTGCTGGCGTCGTGGCAGTTCTGCGGTGGAAGCTCAAGAGTGAATCATCTCAACCATTAATAGGGTCGACAGCCCAGAAGCATGTATCACGAACCATCGCGACGTTCGCACTACTCATCACTGTCCCATTCGCGATCTATTTGCTGCTCGGATCCGTCTCGCCACCGACCGACTTCGACGTCCGTGAATATCATCTGCAGGGACCAAAGGAATGGTTTCAAGCGGGGCAGATTACTTTCCTGCGACACAACGTGTATACCAGCTTTCCTTTTCTTACGGAGATGCTGAGTCTTACCGGGATGGTCTTCGCCGAAGACTGGTGGAGAGGCGCGCTGGTTGGCCAGATCGTGCTTGCTTGCTTCCAGTTACTCAGCGCTCTGGCTGTATTCAGTATCGCGCGGCGCTGGATATGCACTGACGTGGCATGGCTGGCAACTTTGATTTATGTCACAACGCCATGGACGTTGCGAATCTCTCTGATCGCCTATGCTGAGGGCGCTTTGACTTTCTATCTGATTGCCTCAACGATGACGGCTTTTCTGATTCGAGATCTGCCACGCCATGTGTTCGGCATGAGTTTTGTTTGTGGCGCACTCGCTGGATGTTCGATGGCGACGAAATACACCGGTCTGATTTCAGTGATTGTGCCGACGGCCGTTTTGATGGCTGTTCAATTCCGGAGGCGGGCGTCTGATCCAGCGACTGAAATTGATCCCGCACGAAATGCTGTTAGCATTTGGCGATCATTGCTTCGTCCGGCAGCTGCATTCAGCTTGGGCGTTGCATTGATGATTGTGCCCTGGCTGCTGAAGAATTTGGTCGAAACCGGCAATCCTGTCTATCCACTGGCATACAGTATATTTGGCGGCAGCGAATGGTCACCCGAAATGGATGCACGCTGGAAACCTGCTCATGCAGCTTCAGAACACGATCTCGTCCGCATTCCGGAGCATATTCTCGGAGCAGCTGTCTATAACAAGTGGACCAGTGGGTTACTGTTTGCACTTGCTGTTCCAGCTGTAGTCTTGTGGCGGCGGAGCAACACGATTCCGGCACTGATGTCTTTGCTGATCTGGGGATTTGGGACGTGGTGGGGGCTCACACATCGCATCGATCGCTTCTGGATACCGATGATTCCGTTACTCAGTCTTGCTGCTGGCAGCTCATGGCTGATTTCGGGATCGAAATCATGGAAAATCTTTCTGTTGATCGTGATCGCCTCAGTAACTCTCTTCAATGTTCGCTTCTGTGGCACGGCCTTGGTTGGCCTTCATGTCGGCCTTATGGATCTTGAAGTCGCGCGACAAACTACGATTCGGGCTGACATTCGGCTGCTTAACGACACGCTGCCGAGTGACGCGAAGATTCTGATGGTTGGAGAAGCGCAGGTTTTCGATGCTACGTTTCCAGTTGCCTACGATACCGTTTTCGACAGTTGCCTGTTTGAGGAATGGACGACGCTTCCGGAAGACAATCAACGTCCCGCCAAAGAACGCCGCATGTTGCCACCAGCTGCTATTCGAAACCGGTTACGCGACGAAGGCATCACGCATATCCTTATTAACTGGAGTGATGTGCTGCGTTATCGCATGACCTATGGCTACACGGAATACGTGGCCCCCAGCAGGTTCAAACAACTGGCGGACGACGGTGTACTTGGTTTGCAGATGAGCCTGCTGCAGCAGCCGTGGGATAAGCTCTCCGCTGGCGAGCAGGCGATGGTGGAATCCTGGCCGGGCTTTGAGTTGCTCGTTCCGGATCGAGCTGCGTTTACAGTCGTTGAGTTGTACCGCGTTCTGCCAATAGATTGAGCAAAAGTGAGGAACGTTCTTAAGGACAATTGCACTTCCGGAGGTCACTCAATGGTCCATGATGTTCAGATGTTTGGTATGATTTGGGTCAATACCGGAAGTCGTTGCCAGGCTTATTGCCGCCACTGGAAGGTTGTTGCTTGTCACCAGGTGGCGACTTCGAATACGATCTTTGATATTTTATTGCTCCCTCGAATGCGGATCTTGCTATGTTAATTCTTCCCGTAGTCTTAGCCGTTTTGCTTGCGCCAGTGACTTCTGTTGCGAGTGAATTCGAAGTCGATGTTCATGAAAAGATTGTGTACTCAACAGTTGCAGATCGCGAATTGCTGCTGGATGCTTTCGTACCGAAAGATGATGGAGTCCATCCGGCAGTCCTGGTAGTTCATGGTGGAGCGTGGCGGTCGGGTGATCGAAAGCAGCTTCGTGGATATGCAAGCGCATTGGCGCAACGTGGCTTTGTGTGTTTTGCCATCGACTACCGCTTGGCACCGAAAGACAAGTTTCCTGCTCAAATTGAAGACTGTCGTGAAGCCATTAAATGGATTCGAGCCAACTCGGCGACGTATAAAGTTGATCCGACAAAATTGGGAGCAATTGGGTATTCTGCCGGGGGGCACTTGGTATGTTTGCTGGGTACCACTGGCGAAGCGCCAAGTGAAAAGAATGGCAACGTTGATACGCGGATTCAAGCAGTGGCCGCTGGCGGCGCTCCGACAGATTTTCGCGAGTTCCCTGATGACGGCAAATGGGCAGATTACTGGATGGGCGGCGATCTGAAGACTCAGCCGGATAGGTTTCGTGATGCATCGGCAACAGTGTTTGTCGACAAAGATGATCCGCCGACGTTCTTCTTCAACGGGACAGAAGATACGCTGGTGCCGATTCAGTGGTCGAAGTCCTGCCACGAAGCTCTCAAAACGTGTGGCGTCAAGACGGAAATGCACACCATCGACGGCGCGGGACATCTGACGGCAGCGATGAATCCTGAAGCACTTGAGAAAGCATACTCATTCCTGCAAAAAGAATTACAGACAAATGCGTCAACGGCAGAGTAAAATGCGTTACGCGAAAGCAGCACAATAAGTGTAGTACACAAGGCGCGTTGCCTTTTATTGAGAGCGCACACACGCCAGGGAATCAGGAGTCATGGCGAATAACGCACTGCAAAAAGTTGTTATTGTCACCGGTGGCGGTACTGGAGTTGGCCGGGCAACATCGCTCGCGATGGCTCGCCTTGGTTACAACGTCGTCGTGAACTATTCCCGATCGCGCGACGAAGCAGAAGCCACGGCCAGTGAGATCTCTGTTCTTGGCGCGAGAGCATTGGTATGTCAGGCTGACGTCGCAGACGATTCTGCTTGTCGAGTGATGGTGGCATCCGCTGTCGAAACTCTGGGCAGAGTTGATGTGCTGGTGAACTGTGCCGGCACGACAGATTTTATTCCGTTCCATGACCTTGATGCTGTCTCGGACGAAACCTGGGAACGGCTCTACAAAGTCAATGTCGTCGGTGCGTTTCATTGTGCCCGCGCGGTTCGGGAACCGATGCTGGCGGCTGGCGGCGGAGTGATCATCAACGTCTCCAGTGTGGCCTCACAACTGGGGCAGGGCAGTTCGATTCCATACTGCTGCACCAAAGCGGCGCTGGACAATCTGACAGTTTCATTGGCACGTACATTGGCACCGCTGATTCGAGTGAATGGAATTGCCCCCGGCTTCATTGATGGCCGTTGGACTCAGGGCGGCCTGGGGACAAGATTTGATTCAATTAAACAGGCATATGAAAAAACGCTGCCACTTGGCCGTGTATGTCAGCCCGAAGACATCGCCGATGCCATCGTGAGTCTGATCACAGGCAGCAGTCTGGTGACAGGGCAAACGTTGACAGTCGATGCCGGAATGATGATCGCAGGTTTTCAGGTAAAATTTGACTGAGTCGTGTCCGTCGTGTCCGGTTTGCGACATCCCTGCATCAGAATCGCAGCTGAAGTTTTTGCGCTTCACGCAGAACTTTTGAGCGGACAAAGACGGTGTCCTGCACCTTTTAATCGGCGCTCACGATGTGGACTTCAAGTCGCACATGCCCATCCCGCACAGGCAGGAATCCACGCAGATTCCCGGGGATCATTTTTTGGTAGCCATCACTCCCGACGACGACACCTTCCAGGTCGGCAAGGGAGAAACGTTCTGTTCCGTCTGGCATGCGAATCTGTACGATGATCTTGTACGGTTCACCCGGATCGGGATTCTCTGGTTCTGTCCAGACGGAAAAACTTCCTGCTGAGACTGCGTTCCGTGGTACGTCTAAGGCAACTGCCTGGGCTTGCGGTTTTCCAGCCGCCTTGGCAGGTTCGGCAGACCTTGAGTGGTTTGTGGCCATCGCGGCGAGTGCATCAGGCAATGCATCCAATGCACTGTCGTCCAGCGTCGGAATCGTCGTTGATGCAGACATTGCCAGAGTTTCCGGAGTCTCATTGACAGGCTCAGCAGGAGCAACGTCTGCCTCCGTCGTAAAGATCTCGAACGCACTGCTTTTGATCGGCTCAGAATCACGCATGACAGCATTGATGACGACAGGAGAGATGTCCAGAGGAGCGTGCAGATAAACCACCGCCAATACCAGCAGTGCGATGATGTGCAAATAAAATGCGAGCAGGTAAGTGAGCCACCGCGACCGCAATATGTTTTCTCGGAACCATTCGCCATAAGTTGGTTGAGGCGCGGGCAGAGGCTGGGCTATGCGACAAATAGCAATCCTTGAAATATTTCCTTATGCGTTTTTTGTTCCGGGAAATGCGAGGCGTCGCATGCTGGAAAGCGTAGTTCCCAGAGCCTCTTTCACCCATTGTCGGACACTAATCTCGCGGACTGCGGAAAGGGATTCCATCACCACACTCTGAGTGATATCCACGGTGCTCGCGCCGATCGCAAGCAACATCTTTGTGAAACCACCTCGACTGTGCTGATCCTGAGCCT
>JANOZG010000317.1:0-3645 GCA_031429275.1 Planctomycetota bacterium | reverse complement strand
TGGAGACGCGGGTCCGTGAGCTCCTGGAGTCAGACGGATTTCTGTATCCCGACTTCGCGGCTTCGTTCGAAACCGACCGAGAATTGAAAACCGTCCGTCCGTTGATTCAACTGAGAGAGGCGAGCCCGCGGCTGAGGATCTCGGACATTCAGTTCAGCGGACTGAAACGAAACCGCAAGGAAGATGTCGAAGCGTTGTTACAAGTTTGCCCTGGCACAGAGTATAGTCGGCGGCTCGTCGAGCAGATTCGGAGCACGCTGTTCAGCACCGGTCGTTTTCTCCGTGTTCATGTCTGGCATGACTTTCCATTTGGTCCGGGACAGGATGTTAGTCTGCACGTGGATGTGCGGGAATTCGATCTGATCCCGCCGCTGGTGGAGGAACTCTCGGAGCCACAACAAGTGGCTCTGGATTTCGCGGAGTGGCTGAATCGCTGGAGCAGCAGCCCGAACGATCTTGTGATCGACGCAGACTTTTCGGCCGCTTCATTTGTAGAGTCTGAGCGTGCTTCAGCCGGCTTTTATAAAACCGGGACAGAAATGCAGGGTTCTGCAGCTTTATTGTTTCCTCATCTGACAGCCGACAGTCGCGTCAAACTGCGAGCCGTCGTGTCACCTCAGCGAGGAACGGCGTTCTCAATCTTCGTGATTGGAAAAGACGGTGTGGAGCGTGACCAGCGGCGGTTCATTATTGCTCAGGATTTCGTGGCAGTGCTGTTTCCGGAATCCGGGCGTTACTGGCAAAGCGATACCCCGCGCCAAGGAAGTACGCTGTTCTGCAACATTGTGGGTGTGCCGGATCCGTCCGAAAAACGCGCGAATCTGCTGTTCGGGATAATGACGAGCAACTGTGACAGTACTGGTCTTAAACTGTCCGTGACAGCCAATCCGGCGGCCATGATTTATACATTACTGAATGAACGTGAGGGCAAGGTTACGCTGATGGAAGAAGACGGTCGTCAGGTACTGAAGTCTGAAGCGATCCGATTAACCGTGGAAGGAAAAGCGGAAGAGAAGATATCATCCCTGGAGCTTCGCCACGGTGATAAACTTCATATGCTGATTCGTTCCGAAGCGGGCGCGTTTCAAAACGAAGCGAATATCACACGTTTGGCGGCAAACGATCTTCCGAACCTGTGTCAAAAAGCAGACGAACCCGGTTCTTTGCTCAAGACGTTGCTAAGTGAACTGGGGCCGCATTGGTCGACAACAGAACCAATGTTGTCTCAACTGGCCGCCGCCCTCGTTGATCATCCGGAATCGCTCTCCGGCATTTTGAGTTTCTTCACGGATTTGACGGAGCGTTCAGAATTCTGGATTCCCGAGGGTGGCCAGTATCAGGATCGACAGAATTCGGGATTGGGTTCGATGTCGTACTTCCTGAGTCGCCTTGGCCCGAGAGATTCTGGTGCGGGACGGCTGGCGGAGGCTCTCAGGAAGTCGCAGCTTGTTAACTCTCGCGGCGCATGGACAGAGTATCTTAAAAGTCTGATCAGCGACCCGCAGCATGGAGCGTTGGACTGTCTGCTGCCCGTGTGGAACTTCGCCAATGCCCGTGGACAGATCGCTTCTGCCGGACTGCAAAAGATGTCGACGGAGTCGTGTGTCACCGACAAGAACCGCTATCTCGCGCAGCCATGCATTGTGCAGGAACTTTTAGTTCTGGCGGTGAGGCACATTCGTGATACGGACGACGCGGAGTTCGAAACGCTGGTCAGGGATTTTGAACGAGTCTTCCATGACGAGGCGTCTTCGGAGCAAGTCTCTATCCGACCGCTGCTGGTACTGATTCGTCACCACAATCGCGAGGAACCGCTTGAGATCGTGCGGGAAATGTTACCGATTGTCTGGGAGGGCGGACTTCAGCAGCATGTTCGGCAGCACCTGAAGCGACTTGTTGAGCTGGAAAAAAACTCGTTCAGGCCCAAGGTGTTTGAAATATCCAACAGCAAGGAACAGGGAGAGGATTAACAGAGCACCAAAGGAGAGCGATTAAGGCGTCAGGGCTGACGTCCAGCCGCTCGCTGAGAGTGTCAGCGACGACCAGATCAATGACGTCGCCGCTGGAGTGACGGAATGTGGCGGTCACGACCTGACGTTCGTCCCGATAATCAATCGGAGCTTCGATTTCGGGTGTGGTCTGAATATCCGTCAGAATCGCTTCACCCGTGAGCCCGAGTTCCCGCAGATTAAGTTGTACCGTCTGGCCAACCAGTTCCGCTCCGTCCGCTTCGGCAGCGATTGATACAAGAGAGCAGAAAGGGGCTAGGTCTCAATGATTGCTCCGATCATTGTTCTTGTTCTGTCGAGGTGACAATTGCTTCGATGTTCACGGCAATGCCCGCTGCGCAGTGCGACCTGGACTTCAGGGACCAGCGTACTCCGATTCGCGTGATGGCTTTCGCACCTGCCTTGGAAAGCCACGACGCTGAGTTTTGAAACTGAGCCAAGGACGCAGCAATGACTGAATTCGCATTAGTCGAAGAACACAAATTCATTGCTATTGAGCAGAGCAAGACACAGCTGCGTCAATGCATCGTCGCCGGTATCCTTGATGAAGCGTTTAGCATCGTTCAGTTCGTCTGCTGTTGGTTTGCGATTGAGAACGACGTTGAACGCTGCTGCGACGTGTTGATCACTGTCAGCTTTGTCCAAAAGAATTCGCTCTGCAATCAGTTGCGCCATCCGGAATGAGAACTCAGAATTCAAAAGATGCAGGGCCTGTGGAGCGGTGGTGGAGACGTTGCGACGAGAACAGCTTTGGTTCGCTGTTGGTCGGTCGAAGGCTTCGAAAATCGGAAACCGCAGGTTTCGACGCGCGAAGACATAGATGCTGCGGCGATTGTGTTCCGACTCATCTTCGGTCTCTTTCCACTGATCCTTTAGAAGCGTGCTGCGGAGTTCGGCAGGAAGCGGAGGCCGCACGCCCGGACCACCGGTTTTTCGATTGAGAACTCCGGCCACAGAGAGCATCGCATCGCGAATAACTTCGCCGGACAATCGCTGGCGAGGAAAGCGGGACAGCCACCTCACGTCAGTGTCTCTTTCCAGCGCGACTTCCCATGCATTTGCCTCGACGACAATTGCGTCATTCGGCAATCGACTGCGTTGTCGATAGGTAGAGGAGGTCAAAATCAGCCGATGCAGTTTCTTGATGCTCCAGCTGTTTTCAGCAAACCGTGTCGCAAGCCAGTCCAGCAGTTGTGGATTGGAAGGCTCCATGCCCATTACACCAAAGTCGCTCGGCGATTCGCTGAGTCCTTTGCCGAAGTGTTGCTGCCAGATGCGATTCACAATCACGCGGGCAGTCAACGGATTGTCTGGATGTGTCAGCCAGTTTGCGAGAGCAATTCTTCGTCCGTCAGAATTCTTCTGCGGCGATGTTCCAAAGTGCAGCGATTCGGATTCCAGTACTCTAAGGCCGTCCGGATCGACCTTCATGCCAGGGCGTCGAAAGTCGCCGCGAATCATGACATGGCTTGCAAGCTTGTTGGACCCCTGTTCTTTAAGACCAGTGACGGAGGAATTTTTTTTCAGACTGATGGCTGGTTCAAAGATCGCTCGCAGGCGGTAGAAGTCTGCCTGACTGATCGGATCATATTTGTGATCGTGGCATTGCGCACATCCGATCTGCAGTCCCAAAATG